>JACZUR010000047.1 GCA_022573095.1 Gemmatimonadota bacterium
CGCTCGCCGGCCCCCACGAAGGTTACCAGAACTCCCTAGAACAGATTGATCTGTGACACCGGTGAAAACGAATGCCGGTGGTGCGGTGTTGGTCCCAACTCATCCACGGCCGCGAGATGCTCAGCCGTACAGTACCCCTTGTTCCTAGCCCACCCGAACGCCGGGTACCTCCGATCGAGCAAGACCATGAGTCTGTCTCGCAGCACCTTCGCGATGACCGAAGCTGCGGCGATGCTCTGGGACAGCGAGTCGCCCCGCACAACCGACTCGTGCTCATGGCCGAGTTCTGGCAGATCGGTACCGTCGAGGAGCAGGTAGTCAGGCGGCGTAGCAAGATTCCCGATGGCTCTTCGCATCGCCAGCGCTGTGGCTTTCCGAATGTTGAGTCGATCGATCTCCCGAACGGAGGCAGCTCCCACGGACCAAGCAAGCGCTCGTTCGCGTATCTCCAGCGACAACCTTTCCCTCTCGGCGGAGACCAACTGTTTCGAGTCCCTCAGGTCGTCCAGAGGTGACTGACCCGGACGGAATACTACGGCAGATGCGACAACCGGACCCGCGAGGGGGCCACGGCCCACCTCATCGAGTCCGGCTACGGTCTCGTATCCCTCCGACCAAAGCGCTAGTTCGCGCTCCAGAGTCGGAGTCATGTCTAGTACTCTTTCCGCTCCTTGATCCGCGCGGATTTCCCGGCTCGCGCCCTGAGGTAATACAGCTTGGCTCGGCGAACGCGGCCCCGGCGCACCACCTTGAGTTCTGCAACGTTAGGTGAGTGCAGCGGGAAAATACGCTCCACGCCTATTCCGCCCGAAATCTTTCGAACGGTGAAAGTTTCACTGATCCCACCACCGCGGCGGCCAATACATACCCCCTCGAAGGGCTGTAAACGCTCCTTCTGGCCTTCACGCACGCGCACCATGACCCTGAGTGTATCGCCCGGACCGAAGTCTGGGAGATCTTCTCGTAAGCCTTCCCGCTCTATGTCCGTCAGTCTAGTCATCTCCGTTTCCTCGCTCGCCGGCCTCCAAGGGCTCGTCCTTGTTAAATCGTTCCCATAAGTCCGGACGCCTCAATTTCGTCAGGCGCTCAGCCTCCTGGAACCTCCATCTTTTGATCGCTACGTGGTTTCCGCCCAACAACACTTCCGGAACTTTCAAACCCCGATACACAGCGGGCCGAGTGTAACTCGGCGCGCTCAGCAGACCTTCGTAAAACGAGTCCGTCGCCGCCGACTCGTGATCTCCGATCGCCCCGGGCAGCAGACGAACCACCGAATCGATTACGCACAGCGCCCCAAACTCTCCACCGGTGAGTACGAAGTCGCCCACCGAAAGCTCCTCGACGTCGTCTCTTTCGGCAACCCTTCCATCGACGTCCTTGTAACTGCCACAGAGGAGGGTCAGCTCCTCCCCAACGCTGAATCGTACCGCGTCCTCATGTTCGAACTTCTTGCCTCGGGCCGACAGCAATACCGTGGGACCGTTCGGCTTCAGGTCGTCGAGTGCTTCGAAAAAGGGCTCCGGTTTCAGCACCATTCCGGCGCCACCCCCGAATGCGTAATCGTCCACCGTCTTGTGCTTGTCGTGAGAGTAGCCACGCAGATCAACGATCTCGTACTTGACCAGACTTCTCTCGGCCGCTCTTCCCAGTATGCTGGTTCGCAGAGGTACCTCAAAGACCTCCGGGAACAGCGTCACCACACTCACCGATAACAGCGTTCAGATCTCCAACAAACCAGCAGGCGGATCGATCTCGATGCTCCGCGCCACACGGTCAACCTTCGTCACGATCGGCTCCCGGAACGGCACAAACACCTCGCGGCCATCTATATCCACAATGAGAAGCCGCCCTCCAGGAACATCTATCAGGCCGCTGGCCGAACCCACGATCGATCCCTCCACGATTACACTCGACCCTGGGATCTCGTGCACGTACATCTCACCGTCCTCAGGCGGGCTGAGGTCCGCCTCAAGCACTCCGAGCAACCCTCCGGCCAGCTCCTCCACGGCGGTGCGACTCTCGACTCCCTCAAATTGCAATAACCACCTTCGCTGGTAAGCTCTGCTTCGGGAGACCGTAAGCGGCTCGCCCACCGCTTCGCCACCATCGTCGATCGGCATTAGATCCTTCGCCACGGCTAACACCTCAGACGGATCGTCCGTTAGCGGAAGCACCACCAACTCGCCCGTCATACCGTGCGGCTTGATCAGCCGCGCTACCGCCAGGTAGGCGGTCATGGCTACCTCAGCCGGCTTTGGCTTCGAATACACCGGCCTTCTTGAAGAGCGACGCAACCGTGTCGGACGGCTGTGCTCCCCGCGAAAGCCAGAGCCGTGCCTTCTCGGCATCCACGTCGATTCTCGCCGGTTCGGCCTTCGGTTCATAATGGCCGATCGTCTCGATGAACTTCCCATCCCGCGCCGCGGCCCTGTCAGCCACTACGATACGATAGGTTGGATGCTTCCGGCGTCCCATGCGCCGCAACCGAATTCTCGTCGACATCTCTTCTTCCCTTTTTGTTAACTCATTAGCGGCATTGCAAACTTGCCCATGCCCTTCATCATCTTTTTCATCTGTTCGAACTGCTTCAGCAGTTGGTTGATCTCGTGTACCGGACGCCCCGAACCCCTGGCGATCCTCGCTCTTCTAGAACCGTTGAGAAGCGCCGGACTGCGTCTCTCTTCGGTCGTCATCGACAGCACGATGGCCTCGAGGTGCTTCAGGCGCTTGGGATCAACCTTGGCCTGCTTGACCATCTTCGCACTGACTCCCGGCAACATTCCCAGCAGTCCTTCGAGAGGACCCATCTTCTGTATCTGGCTCATCGCGGCGAGAAAGTCCTCGAGATCCATTCCCCGCTTCGACGTCGCGCGCTTCGCAAGCTGCTCCGCTTCCTTGGCATCGACGTTCGACTGGGCCTTCTCAACCAACCCAACTACGTCACCCCGTTCCAATATTCGGCCGGCCATTCGCACCGGATCGAACTGCTCCAGGTCGTCGATGTGTTCGCCCGTGCCCACATACTTTATCGGCGCCCCCGTAACTCCGTAGATCGATAGCGCCGCCCCCCCTCTTGCGTCGCCATCCAGCTTGGTAAGCACGACGCCTGTAATCCCAACGGCCTCATCGAACCCGACCGCTATGTTCACCGCATCCTGCCCCGTCATAGCGTCGGCCACGAGCAGCACTTCCTGCGGCGACACCGTCTCTTTGAGCTGCTTCAGCTCGTTCATCATCTGGTCGTCTATCTGCAGCCGACCAGCCGTGTCCACTATAACCGTTCTCGCCCTCTGTTTGGCCGCGACCTCCATTCCACGCGACACCAGATCCACAACCGTCGCCTCACCACCCATGTCCGTCATTCCGAAGACCGGCAATCCAGACTCCGCGGCCAGCTTTCGGAGTTGTATCTCCGCGGCCGGGCGGTAGACATCCGCTGCGATCAGGAACGGAGCCTTCTGCTCTTTGCTCAGGCGCAACGCCAGCTTCGCGGCCGAAGTCGTCTTTCCCGAACCCTGCAGCCCAACCAGCAACAGTACCGTCGGCGGGACCGGGGCGAAGCTGATAGGAGATTTAGCCTCCCCCAACATCGCCACCAGTTCATCGTGGACCATCTTGACCAGCTGATCGCCCGGCCGGACCGACTTGAGGGCCGACAGACCGGCGGCCTTTTCACCCACGTTTTCGACGAACCGCCGCGTCAGTTTGTAGTTGACGTCAGCCTCAAGGAGAACCCTCCGGATTTCGCGAAGGCCATCCTTTATGTCGCTCTCCGACAGTACGCCGCGTCCCGTTAAAGAGCGCAGCGTGCCCGTCAGTTTCTCAGAAAGAGCCGAAAACATATAGCCTGCAAATATATATCAGAAACTGGATTACAGCCAACCGGCCATTCCGAAACCTGTTACAGCAACTCCCCGTAGTCCGGTGAGAGCCCTTTCGGCCCGGCGTTGAATCTAAACAAGGGGTGGAAAACGCTCGCAAGCTTGTACCTTTGGTGGATGTTCGATCACGAGTTTCAGGCGCCCGACGGCACTACACGCTGCGGCGCCGCTAGAGGGCGATGGCTGAACCGTCATTATTAAATGCAGCTGTAACGATCGGATTTGGTGCGCTGGCAGGCGGCATCACGAATGCCGTCGCTATCTGGATGCTGTTTCATCCCTACGATGAACGTGGAATTTGGCGGTTCAAGCTGCAGGGAGCCATTCCCAAGAACAAGCAGCGTCTGTCCAAAACGATCGGACGGACCGTCGGTCAGCGGCTCATCACGTCCGAGGACATCGCCAAGAATTTAGCCTCCCCCGAACTGCGGGCAGCGTTCGAGAGCGCAGTGCAGGATCTCGTATCGAAATTCCTGCAGCAAGATCGCGGCTCGCTGCGGTCGGAGCTTCCGCCGACCCTGCTCTCAGAACTCGAGCGGGGACTCACGGCCGCCGCGCCGGAAATTACCGACCGGATCGTGAAACACGCGGCGACCGCCGAGTTTCGGGAAACGGTTGCCAACTTCCTAGTAAGAGCCAAGAGTGACTTTTCGGAAACACGTGTTGGCGAGATAATTACCGCAGAGCGCAGGTCGGCAATCACCGAAACGATCGAAGAGTGGCTCGACGGGACGGTAGCCAATGCTAATTTCGAGACTACCATCGAGCACTGGCTGGACCGGCAGGCCGTTCACCTGGCCGGAGACACCACACCTATGTTGGAGCGATTGCCTCAAGGCCTCGTGGATGCGGTGGAGAACTCGCTCGCCAACTACCTTCCGGAAGCCCTTGATCGATTGGCCGGCCTCCTAGGAGACTCAGAGTCACGTAAACGCATTCAGAGCGCGTTACACGACCTGTTTAGCAAGTTCGCAAACGACCTCCTCGTTCACGAGCGAATCGTTGCCCGCTTTGTCGTGACGGAACGAACCATCGCGCGTTTGTTGGACAATTTTGAAAAGCAAGGCGCTGACCAGGTCGCAAAGCTGCTGGATCAGCCGGAGATGAGGGCGCAGGTTGCCAAGACAGTCAACCAAGCGCTCATAAGCTTCCTCAAGCAGCCTATCGCCGATCACATAGCGGCTCTAGGCACGGAGCGAGTCGAAGAAATCAAAAAAACCGTGCTCCAACATATCGTCGCCGCCCTGCGGGACGAACGCACGCGGAGCTATGTCGCAGAACGAGTCGATCACTCCTTGCAGCAGCTTGAAGAGAAGCCCATTTCCGAGCTTCTGGAGCAGCTGCCCCCGGGTAGAACTGCGAGTGTGATCTCCGACGTTGTGTCTGCTCCGCTGACTAGATCGTGGATCGAAGGCGCCCTGCATTCGGCCTTCACCGGAATACTCGAGCAGCCTATTGGGAAACCCGCGGAGTGGCTCGGAGAGGAAAGAATAGACCGCATTACGCCTGCGCTGTCGTCCGTCTTGTGGGACTGGACTCAGGCCCAGGTACCGGAAGTCATCTCCCAAATCGACGTTTCAGGCATGGTGGAGGCAAAGGTGATGGGGTTCTCGCTCGAAAGAATCGAACAGCTGGTCAGGGCGACTACTCAGCGCGAGCTGGATCTCATCATCAGGCTGGGATACGTGCTCGGAGGAATTGTAGGCGCAGCAGCGTACTCCTTAACTCTATTATTCCGGTGAGCGTTCATTGAACCCTCTCGGCGCCCGGGAGAGCATCCCATCCGGACCAGCCATCAGCGGCGTCGACCACCCGCACTGCAGGGAGTCCCCCGACTGCAGCACCTAAAATCTCAACTCTTCGGCCGCGCCTCGCTATCCATTCGCTCTCGATCGTGCGCCTAAATCTCCGAGCTGACATCTCGTTGTCCCACACACTCCACCAAACGAGCGCATCGGCGTCACCATCAGCAAAGACCGCAAACCGGTCTCCACCCCACCCCGCGGCGGCACGGCGGGCTATGTCTTCATCTCCAGCCAGTTCCTGGAACAGCACTCTGATTTCGAACTCACCCAGTACGTTGGAATAAAGAGCGTTCTCCTCCGACTCGACCCGCAATCGTATCGGAGCGTCGCCGCTCCGGTAGCGTTCAGGATGCAAGATCTGCTCACTCGAAGTTGGCATGGCAATTCCGAACGGCTGCGAATCGGGGTATTCGAGCATGAACCAGCGGACGAAATCAGCCCCCGCCAGGTAGGGGAAGATCATAGTTTCCTTGAGGACGTTAGGAGCGCTTGCGAGCACCGGCATCGCCTCCTGCTGCTGCCGCACTATGTCCCTGAACTGCGTCCAGAATTCTGGAACGCGGCTCATGTCCTGCTCCGGAAGCATTACGCCTATCGATACCAGGGTAGCCTGTCCCTCCAACACGGCCTGGGCCGCTATCCTGCGGTCGTTTTCCCTGCTAAGAGACAGCAGTGAGTCGACAGGGATGTATTGATCTTGAAGGGCGTGCACCAGTTCGTGCGCCAGTACCAGGGTCAGCTCGATCGGGTCCGAATCACTCACGACGTAGAGCGTCGTGGAGTCCGGGTCGTAGTACCCGGCCACCTGTTCCGTGTACAATGAAACGATAAACGATCGGAGATCCAATGTGTCCGGGATCAATCCGAACAGCCGGTAGGCTCTCGTGATGCCATCGAGTTCCTCGGGGGGAATTTGAGAATTGAGCCGGTCGATGAGATACGCGCGAACCTGATCTCGAGTCCGAATTTCGATGCCCGGCTCCGATTTGAACTCTAGTCCAACTATCGCTTCGACCCGGGGAATGAGATCGAGAGCCTTTTCGTTGACCAACTGCGCATTGATCTGTTGTGTCGGCTCGACGTCTCTTGCTCCGCACGCGACGGCTCCCGTACACAATAAGGCCATTGGCAACGAAGTTACTCTGGACAATCAATCATCTCCCGCTATGACGATGTTTGCGCGGTACGGCCCAGGTCGTTGGGCTCGGACTCGGAAAGTAACTAAAACCAAATCGCGGCTCCGCACAAATGGCGAAGCCGCGAACGGCCGTTAGCCTCGATCGAGTGGGAAACGACTAGGCGGCAACCCTCACCGGCTGCTCAGCAACCTGATAGACCCGTTCACCGTTTCGACGTTGAGGAGCCGCCCCCCCCCGTCCCCGATGACTCCCGATAACCTCCGTGGACCGAACCTACCCATTATCGTGATCGGGAAATCCGATTCGATCGAGCCGTTCAGTGTTTCACCGCGCAACTCGGCTGCGAACGTGTCGGGAAATCGCAGGGTTATGCTTCCATTGACGGTCCGGAACTCCATTTCACCGCTCCAGTCCGCCCGACCCATACGTACATCAATCGAACCGTTGACCGTCTGCGCCTCAGCCACGCCCGTCGCCGCTATGTCGACATCGCCGTTGACCGTGTAGCCAAACACGTCGCCATCCAGCGAAACGGCGTCAATACTTCCGTTAACGGTTTTTCCGACGAAGTTGATTCCGGCTGGAATGCGCGCCTCGAAGTCGACCTGCACATCGTTGTCGTGCGAGCTCAGCCTCCCTTCACGGCCGGGCGCACACACACTCTCCCTCCCGTGCCGCCTGCCGTAACGTCTTGATGGATAGACCGCGCAGATAGTAACGCCGCCGTCATGCTCGACAACTTCAATTACAACCGACTCTTCGTAGTCACGCCGCCCAAATTTGTGTGCTACGACCACTACTTCGTCGCCGTCGGCAAGCTCCGCTCTGATGTCGCCGTTAATCCCCTTGAGCTCGAGTGTCTGTCCCATCTCCAGGCGTCCGGTCCACTGGAAATCTTGGCTAACCTCGACATCGAATATCGGTGGCGGAGCAGCACGTTGGCTGAAACCAGGAGTTCCGGTCCAGACCAGAGCACCGGAAAAGAGAGCTAAGATGGTGAAGTGCTTCATTTACGTCCTCGGGTTAGGATGCCTGTTCTCTAGGTTAGATGCAGGCAGCCGTGAAATGGTTTAAGCGGGAGGAATTGCGAGATAAGCTATCTGGGATTCGGCCAGCAACCGCCACGGCTACGGAGTTCTATCGTCCCTCCGAAGGATCTTATATCTACCTGCGCACTACCATCGCCAATCGTAAAGCTGAACTCCCGCCCTCCCCGAATCCCCGATATTCGCACCGGGCACTGCGACTCGAACTCTCCTCGAGCCGTGGATATTGATACGGTGGCATTCACATCCCGCGAAACGAACAGCGTAACGTCACCGTTGTGAGTTTCGAACCCATAACGACCGCCGTCCTCAATCGTGCCGTCATAGTCTACGTCGCCGTTCATAGTGTTCACGCTGACGTCTCGGGAGCGCAGGTTCACCAATTCGACGTCCCCGTTCAACGTCTCCGCTTCGAGATCACCCTCTATATCGGCAAGGTAAAGGTCGCCGTTAATGGTGTTAACACGAATCCGCCCGCTGGCTTCCGACAACTCAATTTCCCCGTGGACGGATCGCAAAACAACGAGCCCCCTGCCGCCTCGGATATCTATGTCTCCCTGTGTTGTCTCAACGACAACCTCACCACCGACCCCGTCCATCGAGACATCGTTGAACGTCCCCGAGACCTCTACACTCATCCAGGTTGGAATCGTTAACTGTATATCCACTTCTCGCGGGCCGCCCCGAATGCGCTCACTGCGAACCCGCAACCGGGATCCTATGAGCCGGACAGGTACCCGCATGCCCCTCTCCGCATCCCACTCGACCCGCACCTGGTCCCGGCTCCATGTGGTGATCTGGACAGACCCCCGCTGGTTGTAAACCTCGAGTCTCACACCGTCATGGACAGAGAGAGTCGTATCCTGCTGAAGCGGCGATACAACAGCAAGTGCCGCTGCGATTAACTGGATTACCATCATCTCTGAGTCCCTATCTCATTGCTACAGGCGCACCGCCTGAACCATCTCAGCGGACCGGTTCAAGAACCGGAGCTTCATACGCATCGTGGCGGCCAGATGATTGTTCAGATAGCTGCTCGCCGGATCAGTTGCCAACACCTCACGCGCTTCCTGGATCGCGAGGTCAATCTGCTCCAGAGTCTCTTCGATCACTCTAACGGTCGACGAATCGAGAAACTCGCGCCCCTCGGCGAGAATCATCTCCAGATCCCTCACGGCTTCGTCAAACTCCTGATTAACCAAACTCGCCAACACAGCACCACCGACATCTGAAGCGGCCAGTTCAACCGCCTGTGGTTCAATATCACCGCCACCAATGAGTACGGCCGTAACTCCCGCCGAAACCACTACTAGCGCGACGGCAGCTGCAGCCAGCTGTGGAACGGAGAACACCGGTCGCGCGGGAATCCAAATCCGGCGCTTCGTCGAACGTACTTGCGCGCCCCATCTCAACCCTATCCTGTCGGCGATGCCGGGCCACAAATCTCGTGCCGGTGGCCGGTCATCGAGCGCCACTGCCCGGTTAACCACCCGCTTCAGCCCGGCAAGAACACCTTCGCACTCCGCACATACCTCGAGATGCTGTTCAAGTTCGGAACGCTGCCGGTCATCCAGTTCACCGTCGAGATATGCCGACAGCAATGCAGTCCATTTATCAGTCATCCTAAGACTCCTATCTATCGAGGTGTTGCCGCAACGCCATTCGAGCTCTGTGCAACTGCGCCTTCGACGTGCCCGTGGTAATTCCGAGCATGTCGGCCACCTCGTGGTGCTTCAAGCCTTCCACGTCATGCAGAACGAAAACCTGTCTCGCGCCTCCCGGCAGTTTTTCGATTGCAATTTCAAAGTCCATACTCAATTCCGTCTGCGCCGGTCGCGATGCCAATGTCTCGAAAATGTCCTCACCGTCGTGCATCCGCTCCCGCGCCCTGCCCATCGTTTGTCGCCGACCCAGCATGACGTTGATCGCCAGTCTGTGCAGCCACGTCCCAAAGGCTGCCTCGCCGCGGAACGTGTGAAGCTTTTCCCACGCTCGGACAAACACGTCCTGTGTGGCCTCGTCGGCCTCATCGGTGCCCACCATCCTCCTCGCGAGGCTGTGTATGCGCACCACGTGGTTCCGATACAAGCGCTCGAAAGCGTGAGCATCTCCGCTCGCAGCCAGTTCGGCGTCAGCGGCGTTTGACGAAGCTATCGAGTCAACCTCGTGAGAACGTTGTACAACCTCGACATATCCCCTCATGCACCTAGTTGGATACCCATACACCCGGATTGGTTGACAAGCCGGTGGCTAGTACCCGCTCACCTCCCCGTTAGAAAACCCAGGTACCACCGCAGGATATCATCCCCTATTACGAACGTCACGGCGGCGGCGGCGGCGAGGAAGACTCCGAATGGAACCAGCAGACCTTTCTTCACCAGCGTGACGGGCCCAAACACCAGCGTCCCGATGAGGGCTCCGCCAAAAAGAGTCATGAGAACACCCTGCCATCCCAGGAAGGACCCAACCATGACCATCATCTTGATGTCACCCCCACCCATCGCCTCTTTCTTGAGCACCATCTCACCGGCCCATGCGATGAAGTACAGCAGTGCGAAACCCACAGCTGCACCCAGCAGGGCATCCAGAAACCCAGCAAAGCCATGCACCCAACTGAACGCCAGGCCGGCTCCAAGCCCACCCCAAGTGAACTCGTCCGGAATTATGTATGCGCGCGCATCGGTAACTCCGATTCCCAGCAAGAGCGTCCCGAACAGGGCAGCTCTTCCAGCCTCGACGCCGAAACCGTAATACCAGAAGCTGGTCCCGAACACCCCCGCAACCGCTAGCTCGACCAGCGGATATCGGACGGGGATGGGCTTGGCGCAGCTGCGGCACTTGCCACCCAGGACGATCCACGAAAGAACCGGAATATTGTCGTATGCCGCCAGCGCCTTGCGACACTGAGGACACCTGGAGCGGGGAGCGACCACGGACTCGTTGGCGGGCAACCTAACTATACAGACGTTGAGAAAGCTCCCGATCGCCGATCCAAAGAGAGTCGCCGCCAGGACACCGAAATTACTTTCGAGCAAGATTCACCTCGTAGAGTAGAATTCCGGCAGCGACCGCAACATTGAGTGATTCCGCTCCCCGGGCCAGCGGGATCAACACATTCTTTGCCCCCATCTCGCGGAATTCCGCGCGGACGCCGGCGCCTTCGTTGCCGACGACGATCGCCACCCTCCCCGTACGATGCATCCGTCGCACATCTCTCCCTGCAGCCGAGCCGGTCCACACCTCCAGGCCCCTCTCGCGGAGGAAAGATCGCAGCCCGTCAAACGCCGAGCATATGACCGGCATGCGGTACGTGGCACCCATGGCGGCGCGAAGCACCTTCGGATTCAATAGATCCACCGCTCCGTCCAGCATCACCACTCCGGAAGCTCCCAGACAATGAGCGGTTCTAATCAGGGCACCAGCGTTCCCCGGATCCTGCACCGCATCCACAACCAGGATGGGGGCATCGCCGTTCGCGATTTCAGCATAGGTCCAGTTGGGATGCTCAGCAACCGCTATGATACCCTGCGGCCGATCGGTGGCGGCGACCGAGTCGAATTCCTGCGCCGCAACCTGTTCCACACCGATCGCGCGCTCCCCCAGGGCTTCCAGCAACAGATTCACCTGTTCAGTCACCGAATCAGCCCGGACAATTACACCGCGGAACCGAGCTCCGGCTTCCATC
>JACZUR010000243.1 GCA_022573095.1 Gemmatimonadota bacterium
TGAGGTCTAGCTCATGAACCGCCGCAACACCATCCCCCGCACCGTGCGCGAGGCACAAGCCCGGGAGCGGGCCCTCGCCACGCTGGCTCTGATGCGGCGCGAGAAGTTATCGCTCACGGCGGCCGCGAAGGCTGAGCACACCAGGCCACAGACAGTTCGGCGCTACGTGGGGTCCACACTCCGGCAGAAGCGCGCTGGAGAACGTTATCGGCCGACGACCCACGATCGCATCCCTCGGGCACTGCAGATCGTCACGCCCAGGGGGACTCGGCCGGTGACGGTGCAAGACTCAAGAACGGCGTCACGGATTGGGCAGTACATGAACGCGGTGCGGCTCTCTGTGAGCAGCGGCGATTCGTCGGGGCTGGCGCGGTTCCGGGGGAAGTCTTTTCAGGCAGGCGGTAAAACCTATCGCTTCATCACTGACCCGTCCAAGCTGGACCGGCTCGCAGACGCCGGCGATTTGAGAATCGAGGGACTCTACCGGGCGGTCCCAGGCTAAGCATGGGGATGGATGGAGATCCAATCGGAACGGATGCCAGGCTCACCCAGCGCCTTGAACGCCTTGGCCCCGGTCCTCATTCCTGTCTGTTCTGCGGAGTCGAGGACCCGATAATGCTAATCCGGAAATCTCTCACTTGGCTCAAGGCTTGGGTGCCGAAAAGACTGCTCGAAGAACATCACCTCTTAGGTAGGAACCACGACCCTAATCTTACCATCCTGTTGTGCCGCAACTGCCATTTCCTAGTGCACGAGGGTTACCTCCAAGCGGGAATCGACATGCGGTATGAGCCAGACCCACGGAAGCGGGTTGCGAAGATGCTACGGGCCCTGGCTGTGCATCACGGGAAACTCAGCGAGACGTTGCTGCAATGTGCCGCACTCATTGACGAGGACGAACCACACCATCATGGATCCTAGAGTTATCGAACTTCGGGTTCACACAGAGGTCTTGGGCAGGGCTAAGCGTAGAGCGCTGGGTAAGATCGCTCTGTCAGTGAATTCCGATAAATGGCCTAAGCGCGCACTCGTTCTGGATTGTGAAACCACGACTGACGAGCGCCAGTCACTCATCTTCGGGTGCTATCAATACTGCCGGTTGAATGGAACTGGTTATGCGATGGTTCTGGAGGGAGTCTTCTATGCAGACGAACTCGCTTCCGAGAGCGTAGTCATCCTTCGGCAGTATTGCAAGGCCCACAAGCTACAATGTCTCACTCGCTCCGAATTCATGAAGAAGGTTTTTTGGCGGGCGATCCGCGCTGAGGCCTTAGTCGTTGGCTTCAACCTCCCATTCGACTTGTCCCGGTTGGCGGTAGAGTGTAGTCAGGCGCGACGCCGAAATCGGGTTTGGTCATTGGTGATGTCCCAATACACAGATCCAAAAACAGGCCAGTGCCGAGAGAACTTGTTCCGGCCGAGGATCATCGTTACTCCGATAAACAGCAAAGCCGCGTTCATCCGCTTCGCTGGCGTCAGCAGCCCTAGCAAAAAAACCGGGCGGATACTGGTACGGTACACGTCCAGCCGCTTTCTTGATCTCAGGACGCTGGGTTGGGCTTTGCGAAATAGGTCGTACAGCTTGCAGGGCGCGTGTGAAGCTTTTGGAGTTCCCGGCAAGCTGTCGCATGAGCCCACCGGTCGGGTTTCATTGGACGAGATTGAGTATTGCCGACAAGATGTTAGGGCCACTGTAGATCTCCTGAACGCCATGCGCACCGAGTTCGACCAGCATCCGATCGAGCTACAGCCCGACCGTGCCTACTCGCCGGCATCGATTGCCAAGGCCTACCTCAAGGCGATGGGAGTAGTTCCCCCGCTCCGGAAATTCCCTGTGCCACCATCGCTATTGGGTGCCACGATGCAGGCCTTTTACGGCGGTCGAGCGGAAGCTCGTATCCGGCACACGCCGGTTCCGGTCGTTTCTACCGATTTTCGGTCGGAGTACCCAACTGTCAATACTCTCATGGGCCACTGGCGGCTCCTAACTGCCAAACACTTACGGATTGACGAGGCCACCGAAGAGGTCCGTAGTCTGCTGGCGAACTTGACGCTGGATGCGGTGTTCAATCCGGACTTTTGGAAACGTCTTTCGTTCTTTGCGCTCGTGCTTCCAGCGGGCGATGTCCTACCGGTTCGTACCACCTACGACGGAACGACAACCAATATCGGCGTCAACCCCTTGACTTCGAAGGAACCGATCTGGTACGCAGGGCCGGACGTAGTGGCTACCACCCTCCTCACCGGTCGGCCTCCAACGATTCTTCGGGCCTTCAAACTGAAACCCAAGGGCCAGCAGGCCGGCCTCAAGCCAGTAGCGTTGCAGGGCATGGTCAAGATCGACCCACGCAAGGACGATTTCTTCAAGAAGGTGATTGAAGCTAGGGCACAGGTGAAAACGGACAAGAGGCTAGCAGCGTCGGAGCGGGAAGCTCTCAGCTATTTCCTCAAGATTCTGGGTAATGCTGGCTCATACGGCCTTTTTGTGGAGGTGAATCCCGAACGCGTTGGGACCAATGCGAAAACCGGCAAACCGGCGCGGGTGAAGATTCAGGTGTTTCCCGGCGAGCAGGTATTCGAAACAACGTCAGAGGTCGTGGAGAATCCCGGCCCGTGGTACTTCCCGCCGTTGGCGGCACTGATCTCGGCTGGGGGTCGACTCCTTTTGGCTATGTTGGAACGCACGGTGGCTGACGCAGGCGGAAGCTATCTGCTCTGCGACACCGATTCGATGGCGATTGTCGCTTCCGAGACCGGCGGGCTCGTGCCCTGCGTTGGTGGAAAAGTCCGTATGGCGGATGGGCGTGACGCGGTCAAAGCTCTGTCGTGGGCGGAAGTGAACGCCATTGTTGAACGGTTTGAGCAGCTCAATCCATATGACCGCACCGTTGTTCGCGCGCCCTTTCTCAAAATTGAGGATGTAAACTTTGGTCCTGGAGTGACGTGACCGGGGATTTTTGTACCAGGTGGAATGAGAGAGAATCCACCTGAGGAGGAGCCGGTCATGTCCACGAACAGGTAGAAGGCGGAGCAGATTG
>JACZUR010000244.1 GCA_022573095.1 Gemmatimonadota bacterium
TCGTAGATGCGTGCTTGAGTAAAAACCTCGAACAGGCCTGGGTCCAGGGCTTCACCACTGACCTCTTCTCCAATTATCGAAAGCGCTTGCTCGACTGGTACCGCCCTCTTATAGGGCCGGTCAGCGGCCGTCAGGGCATTGAAAATATCAGAAATGGTCATCATGCGAGTTTCGATGGGGATGTCATTGTCGCTCACTTTCCGCGGGTAACCGGTTCCGTTCAGCTTCTCATGGTGTCCGTATGCGATCATCGGGATGTTCTTGAGTTCCTTGGTCCACGGGATCTCAAGAAGGAAACGATAGGTGTGCTGAACGTGACTTTCGATCTCCAAACGCTCGTGGTCATCGAGACTACCCTTGCGAATAGTCAGGTATCTCACTTCGTCTGGTGTTAGATATGGCTGAGTCTGTCCTTGGAGGTCCTGGTAGTGCACACTTGAAAACTGAAGCAGTTCCTCGAAACTGCCTTCAGCCAGCAGCGATGGTTCATTCGACTCTAGCACGAGTTCTATGAACCTGCCCAGTGACTCGATGCGTTCATCGTATCGGGTCTGTTCTGTTGCTACGAACTCGTCATATCCCTGCTTCCCGTTCCGCTCCAGATAATCGAGGCGCTTCTTGAGGAACTCGTTTTCCGCAGTTCGCCTCACGAAGGCGTATCGCTGATTGAGCAGTGCAAGGTCGGGAGGGTAGAGTTTCTTAGCTTTCACGAGTACCTGTTCGCGCACCCCGACTTTGCCGAAGTCGTGTAACAAGCCCGCATAGCGAATCTGCTTGATCTGTTGTCGCGAGAAGCTCACATCCCGGTATGCTCCAGTTCCCACCCGGTCCACTGCCTCTGCCAGGCCTACGGTCATGGAGGCCACTCTGCCTGAGTGACCAAAGGTGGTTGGGTCACGTTGCTCGATCGCGGTAACAGCGGCTTTTACAAATCCCTCGAACAGCTTTTCGATGCTCTCGTAGAGTTGGCTGTTTTCGATGGATACGGCCGCCTGGCTGGCAAGCGCAGTGACCAGTTCTACCCTATGCGGACTGTACGGAGTGATCTCGGACTCAAAGTCTTCGGGCTTGTCCAGAATCGATTCGAACTTACCCTTGCGGTTGATGAGTTGCAGAACACCGATCACCTGGTCTTTGTGGTCCTGCATCGGAATTGTCATCACGGATTTGGTGCGGTAGCTGTACGTCTCATCAATAGAGCGATTGAAGGTGTACTCCACGTCCTCGGGCAGAAAATAGGCATCGTCCAGCACCAGGGGCTCGCCAGTGGAGGCGACATAGCCTGCAATACTTCTGTGGTCGATGGGTATTGTGAACTCTACCAGAGGTATATCGGGCCGCGAATGATTCTGTGCGAGCTTGAATCGCAGTTGTTTGGGGCCGTCCTCAGGCTGTTCGATCAAATAGAGGCTGCCGGCGTCCGAGGCGGTGATCCTTCTCGCTTGCGAGAGTATCAACTCCAGCAGTGTATTGAGGTCTCGCTCCGTCGTAAGCGCTATGCCGATCTGCGTAAGTTCCCCAATTTCTTTTGAGCGCGCCGCGGCGTCCTGCTTGGCAAGTTTTGCTTCGCCGAGTGCCGCTGCGGTAGCGAAGGCAGACCGGATGGCTAGTAACAGTTGGCGCGGTCCGTGGGTTTCGGGTAGATACCCATTAACGAGGTCGGATCCAAGATGATCAGGTACGTCCTCTTCGCCGCTGATACCGACCGCGACGATCGCACCGCCCTCGTCGACGAATCGGCGCAGCACGTCGTCGCCGAAGATAGATCGAGATGGGGCGTCCAAGATAAACACAGCGATAGAATCGTCGGCATTGAGCTTGTCGGGCGTGTCTATCGTTCTCGCGACGACCCCCGCTGCGTCTAATGCTTCAAAGATCGACTTAGTGCTGAAGCTGCCCGGGCATATCAGTTCGAGATTCATCGATCGGTGTCGGTCGTGTCCTGCGGTGGTGTGACCCCGCTCAACATGCGCAACGGTCTCCTGCTCAACTGGTCGGCGAAGTGCGACAAAATCTCGGCGGTGCGCACTACGTGCTCCATTACCTCGCTAACGATCACTCTATTCTCCGCCGCCATCGTATTAGCTACGATGCCGAGGGAGTCCATCCTGCGGATAAGTTGTCGCGTATCGGAGAGAGCTGCAAGGATACTGTCCTGGAAGATTCCCACGCGCGGTTGGACGTCGGTAAGGATCCCTTCCGTTCGGTCCAGGGTCTCGCTGACCTGATCGAGGAGCGAGTGCACGCGGGGCGCAGTCTCTGCCAACACGTTACGCGCGTCCTCCGCCACCCTGTTGGAGGTTCGGATAAGCTCCCTCACTTCGCCAAAGGTCGCGAGCAGCTCAACCTTCATCTGTTCCGCCACTTCACCAAGTAACTCGACGGCTGACACCTGCCTTACCGACTCGATTGTATCACCGGGGGCAAGTTGCCTGTTTACTTGACCCTCGGTCGGAATCTGAAGTTGTATTTCGTGGGCGGCTATCGGAGTTGGCTGGGCTATCAAACCCTCGGTACCCACGGGCAAGGTGAGTGGGGTGCCGTCGGGAAACGTTTCGTTGATCTCGAGCAGTACCACGAAACTCAACATACTGGTTATCGTGTCTGCCACCGGATTTATCTGTCGCAGCCGGCCGACTTCGAGCCCCTGGAGGAACACTCGTGTATCACGGTTCAATGCCTGGGCGATCTCGGTCTTCATGTAGATCGGGAAACGGTCACCCGAGCGGAACCGGCCCGTGCGAACTATCGCCGCTAGAACCGCGCCGACCGCCGCGATCACGAGCAAGCCTACTACGAAGTCACGAGTCTTGGCGTCGATCAAGAAGGCACCTTATGGTTCAACCTTGAACTCTCCTTTTGTGGCTCTGTACTTGAGGTCGACCAAGGTTGTTACCTGGTCCGGCAGATACTGTCCTAAAATCAATACGCTACGCCGCGACACGTCGGACACTTCGCCACCGCGGACGATCTGCAGAAGTTCGAGCGCGCAGCGCGTTGTTATCCCGTCGAACGGTTGTTCGAGTATCTCCAGT
>JACZUR010000245.1 GCA_022573095.1 Gemmatimonadota bacterium
CTGAAGAGTTAGCAGAGTCGAACGCGAGATGAGGAAAGAGGCTAGTGACGGACTCCGGATTCTCCCCAAGCGCGAGAAGCCGGTTCGCTGCGGCTGCATCGGCTTGCTGGAGAGACGTTATTCGATCCTTGACGCCCGACGTATAGTACATGCTGTCGAGAATCCACCAGGTCGCCTGACCCAGCGTCACGAGCAGGACAAAGATGAACACCAACTGCAACCAAGTATTGGAACCCAACTTCACTTTTTATCTCTCAAGCCCCTAGGCATTCAGCGGCAGACATGTGCATTACGCTAACTAGGCTTCCTGCTACCGAGTGGATTCGATCCGGCTCACAAACGTTGGTCGCGCGACAGCGAGCAACACACCTCTAACCATTCATCACGAGACTTCGTCGGGGCTCGGAGGATCACCCGTCCGATCAATAGTTTCATACACCTCCCTTAACAGACCTACATCCGCTCCACCGGCAAACGCTTCCACAGACTCCAAACCTCTCTCAACCGCCAGACTTCGCAAACCTGTCAAAGGGATGTGAGCGAGCCGGCGTGCCAGAGAATCAGCCCACTCTCGTAATACACGCCGATCGCTTTCGGAAAGCTCGGGAAGCTTCCTGCGAAGTAGAGTCTCCACGTCCCGCTTCGCTTGCCTGCGATATCTCTCACGCAAATCCACGATAACTGGGGCCACCATTCGTTCGGCCATCGACTTTCTCAGGTCATGTAAAGCGCGGTCAACGCACTCGCGTGCGCGTGCTACCTCCGTCACTCTTCCCTCCCGACCGGAGAGGGCCGCGGAAACGATCTCATCCATACCTACGCGTTCAAACCCTGCTTCACTTGCTTCCTCAGGAAGAACGTTCGGGGGCACCCCCATGTCGACAATGAGAGGCACCGCGGACCCGGCGACCGACGCAATGCGCTTGAGATCCTTTTGTCGAAGGATGGGTTCCCCCGCTCCGGTGGCAGTCAGGATCGCGGCTAGTTTCGGGGGACGCCGCCTGAATTCTTCTAGAGAACAGCTCTGCGCTCCGATCTCTCTAGCCAACTCTTCAGCCCGGCTGGCCGTACGGTTAACGACCAACGTGGCTATTCCTTCCTTCTGTAAATCTCTGCCGCAGTTTCGGGTCATGTCTAATATCCCGATCAGCGCCACCATTCCGGGCCGCTGTTCGAGTCCGCGACGCAGCTTCTTAAGCGCTATGGTCGAAAGCGACACTTTTCCCTTCCCTACTCCCGTAGTGCGATGAATCTTCCGCGCCGTCCGCACCGCGCTCTGAAAGAGACGCTTCAACCTGGGACCGGCGAGACCCAGTCCACGGGCGAGTTCGTAGGCGCTTTGCGTCTGTCCGAGAATCTCGGTCTCTCCCAGCTGCGCGGAATCCAGCCCGGACGCGACCATGAACAGATGCTCGGCCGCTCCTTCCCCAACCCAGGCCCTCATCACCCGTCTGGCATCGCCGTCAACAGATCGCCGGTCCGTCAGATGTTCGAATATCCGATCCCGATAGGTGTCCATCGACGTCTGGCCATCGCCGACGAGAATGATCTCGACCCGATTGCATGTGGCTAGATAGACGAGCTCCGACACTTGGATTGCGTCGGCCAATTGGACTATTCTCGAGGCTCGCTCATCAACCGGAATAGTGAAGGGCACGAGTGCGTCGGTACCACCCATATGCCACACGCGTCCCACAATACCCATCCTGTTCATCGTGCTCCTTATCCGTTGCGAAAGTAGTTAGCGAACCATGGCACATTCCCTGTTAATAACATAGCAAAACGGCGCCCAGCTAGTGTCACGGCCGTGTCATAGTTGGCGGAGACGGTGGGTGGATAGGGCTGGTTGCGGTGTCGAGGGATAGAAGACGGTAGGGGGTTGAGGCTGAGTGAGGGAGCGCGGGGAAAGAAGACGGTGGAAGACGGTGGAAGACGGTGAGGGACGGTAAAGGACGGTAAAGGACGGTGAGGGACGGTTAGGTACGGTTAGGTACGGTGGAAGAATGAATCCGCTGCACGAAAAAAGCAGTAGCTTACTGCTTACGGCCTAGAGCTTATGGCTTCTTAGTGCAGGCTTGGCATCAGCGAGTCGGTTCCGGGAAGATCCAGCGGAGGCCATCCCTGAGTACGACGGGCATCACAGAGCGGTGCGTCTGGCCTTCGAGGCGGCTGACCTCCCACCGGAAGCCTTTGTACTCTCGTACCGTCAGCGTGTCTACGAGTGCGGCAACACCGGCGACGAGTTCGGGGCGATCGAGTAGGCCCACGGCCAGATAGAGGCTGGCAGGAACCGAATCGTGGTCTGCGGCGTATTCTCGTTCGTTCAAGAAACTGACACCGTCGTCGATGCCAAGCGCGGGTGCTGATGCGATGTAATGCGTGAACGCCTCCGGTTGCCGAAATACGACGTCGACGACAAAGCTTCCGCCGAGCGAATGCCCGTGCAGCACACGTTGGTTCGGATCGCCGCGGTATGCGCGTTCGATGCGTGGGGCCAACTCTTCGGTAAGGAAGCGGAGAAAGTCGTCTGCGCCCCCGGAGGTGAGGGGGGGATGCGGGCCGAACGCCGCTACCTCCTGCGCGATCCACTGTTCCGTCGCCTCGCTCTTCCGCAACGTCATGTCTCGAACGCGCAGCGCGATGGCGTCGCCGAGTCCGCCCGGGTAACCAATTCCAACGACCAGTATCGGTGGAATGAGTTGGTCGGCAGAGAGCACTCGTGCAATGTCGGTCGCCATGCCGAACGTCCACCATGCGTCCGGGAGATAGAGCACCGGGAACTGGGCGTCCGCCATTTGATGATACCCGAACGGGAAGGAGACGGAGATGCGAAAATCCGCGTCGACGAATTCCGAGTGGATCTCGAACGTGTCGGTTTCCGGAATCGTTGCCAACGACGCCGGAGCTTGAGCGAGCAATTGACCCCCGCTCAGCGCAAGCACGGCGAC
>JACZUR010000048.1 GCA_022573095.1 Gemmatimonadota bacterium
TAAAGATTCTGCCTTAAGTGCCGGTGCCAGTAAAGTCATCCTTGTGGAAGAGCCGAGGGCTGCGGCCATCGGGGTAGGACTTCCGATTTATGAACCCTGCGGTAATATGGTCATTGATATCGGCGGCGGCACCACAGAGATGGCGATCCTTTCTTTGGCTGAAATCGTGGTGACGCGCAGCATCCGGGTCGGCGGCGATGAAATGGATGAAGCGATCATCGAGTACCTTCGGAAGACCTACAATCTGTTGATCGGCGAGCGGACAGCAGAGGATATCAAAATCAAGATCGGCTCCGCCTATCCTATGGAAGAAGAGCTCAAACTGGAGGTACGCGGACGGGATTTGGGGGCGGGACTTCCCAAGACCTTGTTGATCACCTCTGAAGAGATCCGGGAAGCCTTGCAAGAGCCGGTTTCACAGATTGTGGATACGGTCCGTTCGACTTTAGAAGCATGCCCACCCGAACTTTCTGCGGATCTTATTGAACGGGGGATTGTCTTGGCTGGAGGGGGAGCGCTCTTAAGAGGGATCGATAGGCTCCTTCAAGAAGAGACAGGTCTCCCTGTTCATGTGGCGGATGATCCTTTGACGACGGTTGCCCTCGGGACGGGTATGGTCCTGAGTGAACCGCGTTATCTGAAGGTCCTCATGGAGGACGGCCGCCTCACCACCTAACAGATGGCGCAACAACGCACGCCATCTCATTCGTCATCCGGGATGAAAACGCGGTTTCTCGTTACGGGGTTTATCCTCCTTGTCTTTTTGGGTTCTCTTCTATTCGGACAAGGGCCTCCCGGTTTGATCCTGCGTCAGTGGGTGATGCATCCCACGCTCATTCTTTTACGCATCAACACCTTCTTTTTAAACGATCTTCTCCAATTCTCCCGGACACGTTCCCTCGTTGAAGAGAATCGGTTCCTCACCAGGAAACTGACCAAACTCCAAGAAGAGCTCTCTTTCCTTCAAGGCGCCATGAGACGTTCTGAGCGGAGAGACGCGTTCTTGGCATTTCAGAAAAGCCATCCCAAAGCCAAAGGGCTATTTTGTCATATTATTGGAAGAGATCCTTCACACTGGAGTCAGACGATCTTCTTGGATCGGGGCCGTCTTGACGGCGTGGAATTGGACATGGCGGTTCTGGGGACAAAAGGGCTTGTCGGCCGGATTGTGTCTGTCGAAGACCATTGGAGCAAAGCGCTTTTGATGACCGACGCTGGTTCAAAGGTCGGGGCGATCCTCAAGCGGAGCCGGGAGGCGGGTCTTTTGGTGGGAACTTCCCGAGGACTCTTGACGCTCGAATATCTTTCACCCGGTGCGGATGTGAGAGAGGGCGACAAAGTCCTGACGGCGGGATTTGGTGAAATCTTTCCGAAGGGGATCCTGATCGGAGAGGTGGTTGGATTCGGGAGAAGGGAGGAAACGCTTTTGCAATATGCCTTGGTGAAGCCGGTAGAACTGTTGTCGCAGTTGGAAGAAGTGTTGTGTCTCAAGAGATAACGATGGCCAAAGGGATCTTTTTCCTTTTCTTTTTTATCTTTGTGCAGATTTTTTTAGGAAGGTGGATGATCTGGAGCCAGGTGATGCCGGAGGGAGATTTCGCGGCCCTTGTGCTTCTCGGGTTTTCCTTGGGACGGTTGAGGGGGGCTTTCTTGGGAAGTTTTCTGGGGGCGTTTCGGGATAGTTTTTCGTCTCATCCGTTCGGGTTAGGGATCTTTGTTCTGGCGGGTGTCGGCTTCGTTTCTGGATTTTTTGGGGAACGCCGGCGGATGATGCGGCCCTGGCAGAGATCTTTTTTCATTTTTAGCGCACTCCTTCTTTCAGATAGCGTGTTACTGCTTTTAGGAGGGTGGGGAAGCTCTTTTTCACCCGAAGCCATCTTTTCTTTTTATGGGGAGTCTATTTTTCCCACCGCAGCCCTTGCGGCCCTGATCGGGTTTTTCATCGGGCCCCTTTTTCGATGAAGATCAAACATCTTGAACGGATTCTTTCAACTTGTTTTGTGTTGCTTCTCCTGGGCCTGGTCTACCTTCAGATCGTTGAAGGGGAGCGTTACCGAAAACAGAGTGATGAAAATATCATTCGCCTCGTTCCGATCTCGGCCCCTCGCGGGTCGATTTCAGATCGGCATGGTGTTGTCCTTGCAGACCATCGTCTGACGTTTGATGTCGCGATTGTCCCGCAGGAAACAGAAAATCTCGCCGCACTCATTGAGAAACTTTCCGAACTCACCCACGCGGACAAAGAAATACTCCTCAGCACCTATTCTCGTAATGTTTCAACACCCTTCATGCCGGCCACTGTTTTGGAGGACATTGAAAAAGAAACTGCGATCATGCTTGAAGAACGTCGTGATCTTCCTGGAACCATGATCCTCATCACCTCCCGCCGACACTACTCGTACGGGAGCGATACGGTACATCTTTTAGGAGTGATCAGCGAGATTCCGCCGAAGGAGCTGAAGCGGTTACGGCCTTATGGATACGCGTTCAAGGATCTTTTGGGGCAGGGAGGGATTGAAGAGTCATTTGACAATTATTTGAGAGGCACCGGAGGCGGGACACAGCTAAAAGTGAACAGTAAAGGTTACAAGGTTGCCACGCTGGGCTACCGTCCAGCGACGAAAGGGAAGGATCTTACTTTAACGGTGGATATCCGCCTTCAACGTTTTATTCACTCCCTTTTCGATGGGAAAAAGGGTGCGGCCTGCGTGATGCATCCGGAGACAGGAGAAATTTTGGCGCTCGTGAGCTCGCCTTCCTTCAATCCGAACGAAGATTTTTCAACGTTCTTACACGCGGAAGAAAAACCCTTTTTGAACCGGGTCACCCAAGGTCGTTATCCCCCCGGATCCACTTTTAAACTCGTGGTCGCCACGATGGCCCTGGAAGAAGGAAAGATCACACCAGACACTTCCTTTCGGTGTTCCGGGTTATTTCAGCTTGGGGATTCGGAATTTAAATGTTGGCGGGAAAGGGGACACGGAGAACAGCATCTTATCGAAGCGATCCGGCATTCTTGTAATATCTACTTCTATCGTACCGCCCTTCTCGGCGGGGCTGAGTTGCTCGCATCGTATGCTAAGCTTTTTGGATTTGGAAAGAGAACGCAACTGGAGCTTCCCTATGAGGCCGCCGGTCTTGTCCCGACGCCTTTCTGGAAGCGGTTCGTCATCCGGGAGAGGTGGTATCCCGGTGATACCGTCAATTTTGCCATCGGGCAGGGGTATCTTTCCGTGACACCTCTTCAACTCCTCCGGATGGCTTCGGTGATTGCGGCAGATGGGAAACTGGTTGAGCCTTATGTGGTGAAGCAAATCGGTTCGCTTGAAGTGAAAGGCGGACGATACCACCTCTTGCCTATTTCGGAAGAGACCCTTTCGGTGATTCGGCAGGGGATGATTGAAGCGGTCAATACCCCGGACGGCACCGGTCAGTACGCAGCGGTAGAGGGCTTTGAGATCGCCGGAAAGACAGGTACGGCTCAGAACGCGCAAGGTGAAGATCACGGCTGGTTCATTGCATTTGCGCCGGCCGACAATCCGGTAGTGGTGGCCGGGATCATAGTTGAATTTGCCGAACATGGTTCGCGTGTCGCCCCGCTAGTAAATAACGTTATCGCCCGGCACCTCCTAGGAGATGACTACCAGGAGGGTGCGTATCAAGTCGAACTTCCAGCTGACTCGGCCCCTGCTTCGGTGCCTATCATACCGGTCCCCAGAGAGAGACCTAACTAGATAATGAACACGGCTCGCATGCGCGGCCTGGACCAGATGCTCATCATGTCGGTGTTTTTCCTCGGAGTGTTTGGACTCGCGATGCTGTTCTCATCCGGCCAGACCGACGTGCCGACAGCTGCAGCCGTAGTCTGGCGCAAGCAAATAGTGTGGTTTGGGATCGGGATTTTTGTCGCGGCGCTGGCTTTTAGGCTCTCACCAAGGTACCTGGAGTGGCTCACGCCCGGGCTGTACGCCTTCGCGCTCTTTCTACTCGTACTAACACTGCTTATTGGAACCGGTGCGGGTACCGCGTCCGGGGTACGTTCTTGGCTCTCCGTAGGTGGCGTTAGGATCGGCCAACCGGCGGAGTTCGCGAAACTAGCCACAATTCTGATGTTGGCGCGCCTCCTCGCTAATACACGTAACACACCAACTTCCCTTTGGGATCTCCTTCCGGCATCAGTTGTGGCCGGTTTGCCTCTGGTGCTGGTAGCTCTGCAGCCGGATCTTGGGAGCGCCATCGTTTTCGTCGGAATACTGTTCGCTATGTTGTTCTGGGCCGGCGTAAACCCCTGGCTACTGCTATTGATGGCGTCGCCGATCATTAGCTTGCTGCTTTCATTCTCGCCGGTTAGCTGGGGTGCCTGGATCTTGATCCTCACCGCGATCCTCGTGTGGATGAGGCCCTTCGTTCTGGAGGCCGCGACGGTATGGCTGACCAACGTAGTAATGGGGATCATCTCTTTGGAGCTCTGGGGACGACTGGCACCGTACCAGAAGAATAGACTTTTGTCGTTCCTAAGTCCTGATATTGATCCACAGGCTACGGGGTGGCACCTCATCCAGTCGAAGGTGGCTATAGGATCGGGAGGATTTCTTGGCAAGGGATTTACGGTGGGTACGCAGAAGCGCCTCGCTTTCTTGCCCGAGCAACATACTGATTTCATCTTTCCTGTTGTGGGGGAAGAACTAGGATTCGTGGGTGTGACACTCGCGTTGGTTCTGTTCGCGAGTTTTCTACTTGCGTTGGTGCGAGTGGCGCGACTTGCCACTGACTCATATTCGTGCTTGCTCGTGTTTGGGATCGCTGGAATGATCTTTTCGCATGTCATAGAGAACGTCGGAATGACAATTGGCCTCATGCCGATAACTGGAATCCCACTACCGTTTTTTTCGTACGGTGGATCTTTTGTAGTGATATGCTGGGCAACGATCGGCCTTGCCCAGCGAGTTGCATGGGACTCCCGTAACGCGGGCTATCATGCTTGAAGAACGCGTGGAGTGAATCGGGGGACCGGGATGTGCAGCGTAGAATTAACGTTCAATAACGAGAAGAAGGTCGCTTAAAATGGCCTGGTTTCGTAAAGAGAAGAAGCAGCGCAGTTCGGTACGGGAGCGGCTCGACATACCAGCCGACGCTTGGGAAAAGTGTCCAAACTGTGGCACCGTTGATCTTGCAGACAAGTTCGCAAAAAACCGGCAGGTCTGTATAAAATGCGGGCATCACGGCAAGATCTCAGCGGCGACCTACCTCGAACTGCTGTGCGACGCGGACTCGTTCCATGAGCTTTACGTCGATCTGCGCTCACTGGATGTGATTTCTTTCGAGGGATATAACGAGCGGCTGGAGCGCGCTCAGGCGAAAGCGGGTCCAAGCGATGCCATTGTGACGGGTCACGCAACAATGAATGGCCTAGCGGTCAATCTAGGCGTCATGAACTTTGCGTTCATGGGTGGATCCATGGGTTCCGTAGTTGGTGAGAAGATCGCGAGGCTTGCAAAGCGTTCGCTCGAAAAGAAAGTTCCTCTTATAATCGTCTCGTGTTCCGGAGGAGCTCGGATGCAGGAGGGGGTACTGAGCCTGATGCAGCTGGCGAAGACCTCGGTCGTCATCGCGCAACTGAAGGCCCACGGGATTCCCTTTATTTCGGTGCTTACCAATCCAACGACCGGCGGAGTTACGGCCTCCTACGGGATGCAGGGCGATATCAACATAGCTGAGCCCGGCGCAGTTATCGGATTCGCCGGTCCTCGGGTAATCAAGCAGACCATTGGCCAGGATCTGCCGGATGGCTTCCAGACGGCGGAGTTCGTTCTCGAGCATGGAATGCTCGACACCGTAGTCGAGCGGCACGAGCTCAAAGATACGATTGCACGATTGCTGCGAATGATGCTCGGACGGGAGCCGGCGGGAAGCCCCAACTGACGAACTCTTACGACAAGACACTTGCGTACCTTCTCCCCAGGCTCGGCGGTGGGAAGAAATGGTCGGTTGCTCCAACTGCCGCGCTTCTGGACGAATTAGGCGACCCGCACAGCCATTTTTCTTCCATCCACATTGGAGGCACCAACGGTAAAGGGTCAGTTACGACTCTGATCGTTGCCGCTCTTGCACAAACTGGAATGCGGGTGGGCAAGTATACGTCACCTCATCTGGTTGATATGAGAGAGCGAATTATGGTTGACGGAGTGCCGATTTCGCGGGAGGCGGTGGTTGAGTGGACAATCCGTCTCCGACCGCTAATAGATGAGCATGGCATAAGTTTTTTCGAGGCGACTACGGCCATGGCGTTCGCAGATTTTGCGGCGAGAGGCGTGGATGTTGCTGTTGTCGAAGTTGGTCTTGGCGGGAGGCTCGACAGTACAAACGTTCTTAGTCCCGTCGCAAGCGCTGTAACACATGTGGCGTTGGAGCACACCGAATACTTGGGGTCTTGCCTAGCCGAGATTGCACGCGAAAAGGCGGGTATCGCCAAACCTGGAGTACCGCTCATTGTGGGTGAAGTCGACCCGGCTCTGGTCGCCGAAATACGGACGGTTGCTGAAGCAGTGGGCGCCCGTGTTGTTCCTGTACCGGACGGTTGTGAATATGATGGCGCGCTCAAGCTCAAAGGTAGACATCAACGTCGGAACGCGGCTGTCGCGCGGCGCGTTCTCGAAGAACTGCCACAGGCCTTCGGTGTCCGGTGCGAGCACATAGCTGCCGGTTTCGCCGCCGCAGAACTTCCAGGCAGATTTGAATCCCGGGGTAAGTGGATCTTCGATGTTGCACATAACCTCAATGGCTTTGAAGCACTGACTGAGACTCTCAGCGCCGATGTGCCACCGCGACCCCTACACGCGCTGGTTGGGATCCTGGCAGATAAGAATTGGCCGGCGATGGTTGAACTGCTGGCTAAACACGTCGACCGTATCTACCTCACGGTACCGCCTGATGCGCCGGAAGGTCGTAAGACTGACTATCCAGCAAGCGACGGGGAGTTCGCCTGTGAGGTCATCAAGGAATTGAACTTCAGCGAGGCGCTGCGCAAAGTCTCCGCCGCCGCTACCATCCTCGTCACGGGGTCGGTCTACACTGTGGGAGATGTGATGCGGCGCTTGCCCGGATTTGCGCCGCTCTGCTAGATTGCTCCGATGTATCATCGCGCACTTTCGGGATTCCGCGACTTTTACCCCCCCGAAACAGCTCTCAGGAACCACATTATCGATACCTGGCGGACGGTCGCCGGGCGGTATGGTTTCGAGGAGTATGATGGGCCGCCTCTCGAGTCGTTGGATCTCTATACCGAAAAGAGCGGACAGGAGATCGTAGAACAGCTTTACGCGTTCGAAGACAAAGGCGGCAGAGCAGTGGCGTTACGGCCTGAAATGACCCCGACGCTTGCTCGCATGGTAGCGGCCCGCGCCGAGTCGCTCAAGAAACCCATCCGGTGGTTCTCGGTACCCCAGCTCTTTCGTTACGAACGGAAACAGCGCGGCCGCCTCAGAGAGCACTACCAACTCAACGTGGATGTGATAGGGGAACGTTCCTACCTAGCGGACGCGGAGGTTATTGCGGTTGCCGTGGACATTCTCCGCGCGCTTGGCCTGGCCGACTCGGATTTTTGTGTGCGCATTTCGGACAGGAACGTTATCCGTGCGTTGCTCATCAATGCAGGGGTTGAGGAGGGTCAGCTAGAGTGCGCTTACGCCGCCGTGGACAAGATCGAACGTGAAAAAGCCAAGAATCTGACGGAGATGATGGTGAAGGCCGGGATAGACGAGAGGACCGCGACTGAAGTACTGCGAATTGCCCAGCTGAAGGGTCTTGCAGACGTCGCAGAGGCGGTAGAGAAAGCGGGACAGGACTCGGAGGTTATCGGCGAACTGGATTCATGCGTCGACGCCTTGTTCTCCATGGGGATGGGGGGGGTGGTGACCGTTGACTGCTCGGTAATACGGGGGCTGGCGTACTATACGGGCGTTGTGTTTGAAATTTTTGACTCGCAAAGATCGATGAGAGCGATTTGCGGAGGCGGAAGGTACGATGGACTGCTCGAATCCCTTGGTGGAGTCGATCTTCCCGGAGTCGGCTTCGGAATGGGTGATGTGGTTCTGAGCGAACTACTCAAGGACAGAGGTCTAGAGGTGGAACGGGTGGGACTGGACGTGTTTACGATAGCAATCACGCCCGACGATCAGGCGGAGATCTTGTCTATTTCCCATACGTTGCGGGATCTCGGGCTGAGGGTTGAGTACCCCCTAAAGCAGCAGGCTCTGGGGAAACAGCTAAGACTGGCGGATGCCCGCGGTGCAAGGATAGCTGTGATTGTTGGGCCCGACGAACGGTCAGAAAATAAGGTGCTAGTAAAGAACCTCAAGTCGGGGTCTGAGCAAAGAGTGCATAAGTCGCAACTCACGCGGGAGTTTTTCGCGCATGATGGATAGTGGTGCGGACTCCGCCGTCTGGTATCAGATTGGAGAGCAGGTAAGGGTGTTGTCTGATGGGTAATCGAGGAATAACGTTGCGCTCGGAAGACTTTAGCGCGTGGTACAACGACGTCATAATGAGGGCGGAGTTGGCTGACTATGCGCCTGTACGGGGGTGCATGGTCATTCGCCCACGCGGGTATCGCATCTGGGAACTGATGCAGGCTGCTCTCGATGGTATGCTCAAGGAAACCGGTCATGAGAACGCATACTTTCCGCTGCTGATCCCACAGAGTTTTCTGGCGAAGGAAGCCGAGCATATAGCAGGCTTCGCACCCCAGACAGCGGTGGTGACACATGCGGGTGGCAAGGAACTGGAAGAGCCGTTGGTCATCAGGCCCACCTCAGAAACAATCATTTACTCGATGTTCAGCAAGTGGATTCAGAGCTATAGGGACCTCCCGCTTCTGATTAACCAGTGGGCAAACATAGTACGGTGGGAAATGCGAACGCGACTATTTCTTCGCACGACGGAGTTTCTGTGGCAAGAGGGCCATACGGCCCATGCCACGGAGAGTGATGCCGAGGCAGAAGCGCTGCTGATACTCCGTCTCTACCGCAAGTTTATGGAGGAGTGGATGGCGATGCCGGTTGTAACCGGGCTGAAAACCGAATCTGAAAAGTTTGCGGGCGCGCTGAGAACTTACTCCTGCGAAGGAATGATGCAGGACAACAAAGCGTTGCAGGCCGGTACATCGCATAACCTGGGCCAGAATTTCTCACGGGCTTTTGATGTGCAATATCAAACGGAGGAAGGATCTCGCGACTATACGTGGAACACCTCGTGGGGTGCATCAACCCGGTTGATCGGTGGGCTTATCATGACGCACAGCGACGATAATGGTTTGGTCTGCCCACCGCGACTTGCCCCAGTGCAGGTGGTTGTCGTTCCTATTTGGCGCAAGGATGAAGAGAAATCAGCGGTGCTCGAAGCAGGGCAGCGGGTTGAAGCGGACCTCAAGAAAGCCGGGTTGCGAACCGCACTGGATGATCGTGAGTCGATGAAACCGGGTGCCAAGTATTTTGAGTGGGAGGGTCGTGGTGTGCCCGTCAGACTCGAGTTGGGCCCCCGTGACCTGGCCGAAAACAAAGTGGTTGTGGCTCGGCGGACCGGAGGCAAGGCACCGTCGCCTATGACCGATATCGGTGCTACCGTCACCGGAGTGCTGGAAGAATTACAGCAGCAGCTGTTTGAGGATGCGCTGGAACGAAGAGAAGAGCATTCACATCGGAATCTCGACCGCTCAGGGTTTATTGAACTGATGGAGGGCCAGGGTGGGTTCGTGTATGGAGGCTTCTGCGGAGGGGCTCGCTGCGAGAGCGAGATAAAAGAGAAGACAAAAGCGACGATAAGGGTGCTGCCAGATTCGGAGTTCAGGTCGCCTGAACCGCAAGATAAATGCATGTGGTGCGGTAACAAGGCCGTGTCTGAAGCTGTCTGGGCGAAGGCCTATTGATTGAGAGAGAGCTTACCGAGCGTATCGTTCGGGAAGTAGGTACGCCGACGTACATTTACAGCGCTGACAGGGTTCGCTCGCAGTTCGCAATCCTTGAGAAATCTCTGACGGGAATCCCACACAAGATCCATTACTCGGCGAAGGCCAATAGCAACAGATCGATTCTTGAGTTGATGAGATCGCTCGGTGCCGGGGCTGATATCGTGTCAGCTGGCGAACTCCACAGGTGCATCCGAGCGGGCATGGATCCGACGGAAATTGTCTTCAGCGGCGTTGGAAAGACGCGCGCGGAACTAGAGTACGCCATTGTGTCTGGTGTCGGCCTGATCAACGTGGAATCCTTCGGTGAACTGAAAGGCCTCGCCGAAACGGCCAAAAGGCTGAATACCAAGACATCACTCGGCATCCGAATCAATCCGAATCTTGCCACCGACACCCATCCTTACATACAGACTGGGCACGGCTCTGCGAAGTTTGGTGTGTCGCGGGATGACGCGAAGGAGATGGTCGCCTGGCTCAGGGAGAATGCCGAAGAGTTGGACCTCATCTCGCTGGGTGTTCATCTGGGCTCACAGATAGCGCGTGTCGAGCCGTACAAACAAGCCATGAGATTGCTTGTTGACCTGGCTGCCGAACTGACCGCATCCGGCGTGGACACACTGCAGTCTCTCGATCTGGGCGGAGGTCTCGCGATCGATTATGGTGAAACCCAAGCGATCGATGCCGAGAGTCTTTTCGGGGTGGTGAAGGGTGAACTTGCCGGCACGGACCTTACGCTCCTGATTGAGCCGGGCCGTTTCTTGCTGGGGAATGCCGGGCTGCTAGTTATGACGGTGCTATACACGAAGCGTGCGGGTAGTCGCAACGTCGTTGTAGTAGATGCGGGAATGAATGACTTCATCCGGCCTAGTTTGTACGGAGCGAAACACAGGATCGAGGTTGTCGGCGACGAAGCGGCTCGAGAGAAAGGTACGTCGACTATTGTCGACGTCGTGGGGCCGGTCTGCGAAACGGGTGATTATCTGGGGCAGGAAGTCCGGCTTGGCGCGGTCGAAGAAGGTGCGCTCCTCGCCGTCCACGGCGCAGGTGCGTACGGATTTTCCATGAGCTCCACCTATAATTCACGGCCGCGTCCGTGTGAGGTTCTTGTTGAGCAGGGAAAGTTCGCAGTCATAAGAGAGCGAGAGAAGATCGAAGATCTGGCCCGGGGTGAGGCTGCTGAACTGAATTGGCGGTGAGGCGTCTCTCGGGCGACTCTAGAACTTTCTCTGGTTCAGCA
>JACZUR010000246.1 GCA_022573095.1 Gemmatimonadota bacterium
CACTCCGACTTCACCAACTCGTACATCCGCACATGCTCCACATCGTCCGCGTCGCGCCAGAGGCCGAGGACGTAGTCGTGCCCGATCTCATAGACCTCCAACTCAAGCGGAGTGGTGACCTGGGCCACTAGCGCCCCTTCCGGTGAGAACACAGTCCAGCGCGCAGATCCTGCTGCTGGGCGACGATAATCCTCTACCCACACAGCGCCCTCGGTATCCACTACAATCGCCGAGAACGCTGGATACGTCTCCCGCACCGGGATCTCGTTGACCAGCCGGGCCATTTGAGTCCGCATGGGTTCGGGCATTCGGTCAATCTGTCCCTTCCTCCACGCATCGACATCGTTCGTGGACACTTGCTCGGTCGGCCGGTTGTCTCGGATCTGAATCATGACGGAGCCGTCTGACTCGAAGACCGAAATCTCGTAAGTGTCGTTCGCGCCAATGGCGATCCGGTTTCCCCCAACGCCAGCGAAGACGTTCCTCCCGAAGCCGATCGGCACCCGCATGGCCATCGCGTCGCCAACCAGAAAGAACTGTTCCCTGCCCGGAAATACCGCGATTGTGTCGGCCGTCCCGCCGTCCTTTGCAAAAATGAGAACCGGAACCGAATCCCGCCTCTCGCCCCGCCCGAACTGCCGGTCAAACCCGGGAACCGCCACGACGCGGCCGTCGATGAGGACCCCGAACGGCTCTGGAAAGCGTGGCGTGCTGGGAAGCTCTAGTGCTACGCTGCGCACATAGCCGCCTTCGGGACTGTAGACCGACACACGGCGATTACTGATGTCATAGGCTAAGATTGAATCGTCTGAAAACCGACCGATCCAGAAGAGTGTCTCGAATTCCCCGGGGCCTTTTCCCTTTCGACCGGCTGTTAGGAGATGAGCACCATCGGCATCAAAAATTCGCAGTTGGTGGGTCCCCCCATTCCCAACGACGATGCGGCCATCGGAAAGCCGCAACGCTCCTGCGACGCGAAAGAGCTGGTCCTCTTCTGTGTCACCGCCTCCAATATCCACTACCGGCTCCTCACTCAACCGCCACTCCCGGCCCGGCTGCCAGAGGGCCGTCGTGTTCTCTACGATCCTCACCCCGGCTGAGTCGCGCACGATGGGGCCACCGCGCTCAGGCATGTCGGTGGTGCAGGCGGCGAGGGCCGCGAGGAGGAGGAGACGCTGGTTCACTATCCGGGCTTCACTAACTCGTACATTCGCACGTGCTCCACATCGTCCGCATCACGCCACACGCCGAGGACGTAGTCGGGGCCAATGTCGAGAGGTACGAACCCAACAGGATACTCGACTTCACCTAGCAAAATTCCGCCAGAGTCGAACACGCTCCACCTCGGTAGGCCGTCACTACCAGGAACGCGATACTCCTGTACCCAGAGGTTCCCCATCGCATCGATGCGGATCGCAGACGTCACTGGCGGTGCCCATTCCGTGGAACGTGGCCCCAGGGTAGGTAGGGTTTGGGGCAGCGTTTCACGTAATGCTCGCTCTTGGACCCGGCGGGTTTCGGGGTCGCTCTCTCGCTCCAGGGCAATGGTCAGCAGGGTCCGGACGTGTTCTTCGCGCACGGGGACTGGTTGCACATTTCGGTGCACGATCATCTCCAACTGCCCGTCCAGCCGGTACTTCCGAATGTCGTACGCATGGTTTTCGGCAACGTAGAAACGGTCACCCTGCACGAAGATGTCGGTCTGCCGCGGAAACAGCGGGAGTATCACCCGGAAGCTATTACCGGCACGCTGATACAGCATCTCGTTGCCAGAGTATGTTCCAATGCTGTCCCACAGAGTTTGCGGTGCCACCGCGCGAAAGAGAATAAGACTATCACGGACCACACCCTCCGGCGGTGCAAGTCTCGTTATCGCACCTTTTATTGCAAACAAGCTGCCGTCTTCGGCGATACCAACCGGGCGACTATTAATCAAGTCTACAGGCGTCGTGCGCTGATATTTACCCTGCTTATCAAACACCGTGAAATTGGGGGGGAAGAACTGGTAGGCAGCTAGAGAATCGCCGCGGAAACGACCAGCCCACATGAGTCGTTCGAATTCTCCAGGGCCGCTTCCGGTCCGACCTATCGTAAGTAGGTACTTACCGCGCTCGTCGAAGATGCGGATCTCGTTGGTACCGCGGTTCACGATGCCGATGCGTCCGTCGTCCAGTCGGAATGCATTACCCACCCTGAACAACTCGTACTCTGGACCGCCGGCGTCACCGATCTCGCCGGTGCGCAGCTGGCGGAGGAGCGCTTTGGCTTCTTTGTGCTCGAACTCGAGTCCGGCCCGCGACTTGGAATCGATCCGTAGGCTCGCCTTGCTCCCCACACTCCAGCGCTTGTAACTGAAGCCCGGCGCTCCCACCCGACCGATCGGATTCAGATCTTCGACAACGTAGCCCGCAATGCCGGCGGTGGGGTTGAAAGCGCGATAGTCCGTATCGTTGTCGCGCGCGAAGTATCGCGCGGTCAGCTGTACCGAGAGCGAGCGAAGCGGCTTCATCTGGAGACTCGTTCGGGCCGTCCATTGGTCGACCTGGGCATCGGCACGACGGCGAGACAAAGCGGTCGAGGCATCATTCCAATCCGGAAAAGCAACGTTGATCGTGGGCGACAGCAGCCGCGCGTTCTGGCGAAAGCGCGTAAACGAACCAGACGCTGCGAAGCGGGCGTTCCAAGGAAGCCGCGCGGCGACGTCTGCCGAGATCTGATGGGAGTGATTGTCGGGTGAGAGCGAGGACCGGCCGCGCGGCTCACCGAAAAAGGGGCTCTCCCAGGTGAGCGATTTGAAGTCATTCTCGAATGCGGAGCCGTGATAGGCGAGATTCGCCTGGACGGGCTTCCCGGCGTACTCGACTCCCGCCGACCAGTGATGGGTGCGCGAGTCGAGCGGCTCCAGCGTCTCGATCACGCT
>JACZUR010000247.1 GCA_022573095.1 Gemmatimonadota bacterium
GCTAGTGTCACGGGCGTGTCATAGTTGGCGGATACGGTGGGTGGATAGGGCTGGTTGCGGTGTCGAGGGATAGAAGACGGTAGAGGGTGAGGCTGAGTGAGGGAACGCGGGGAAAGAAGACGGTGGGGCGATAGGGCTGGTTGCGGTGTCGAGGGATAGAGGACGGTAGAGGGTGAGGCTGAGTGAGCGAACGCGGGGAAAGAAGACGGTGGAAGACGGTGGAAGACGGTGAGGGACGGTGGGCCCACCGCCTGAGGCCTCCAGCTTACAGCTTTCTTCGCCTAGTTATTTCAGCGATTCACTTGCCAATTCCGGCCACGGAAAGGTGTTCGGGTCCAATTCAACAGATAAGTATTGCGCGTGGAGGCCTGCGCACTTTTTTGCATAAGATCTCTATTCCTCCACTGCATCTATCTTCCCCATCCCGCCTTGAGCACTCTCATGGCGTTACCGCCCAGTACCTTCTCAACTGTTCCGGTCGAGAGCCCCGCGGCCTCAAGTTCTCTTGCCAGCAGAGGAATTCCAGATGGATCCACGAGATCGTCTGGCGGATCGGTCAAACCATCGAAGTCTGAACCGAACCCCACTGCGTCTTCCCCCACGACGCCGACGAGTCGGCGAATCGTTACAACCACGTACCTAAGAATATCCCACGGTTTATGGTCCGCCGTTAACCAATGGGTCATGAAGATTACTCCAATGAGGCCTCCGCCGGCCGCGATCTTTTTCGCTTCTGCATCTGTCGGGTTCATCGGATCCGGCCTGAGACTGAACGACCCGCAGTGTGTCATGAGCAGTGGCTTACTCGTGCCGACCTGCGTGAACACATCTTCCCGCGCTTTCGGAGTGCAGTGAGTGAGGTCGATGAGCATGCCCAAACGCATCATCTCGTCGACGACCTGGCGGCCGGTGTCGGTTAGTCCGAGACTGAGGTTCTTTGGTTTCCTAAAACAGCCCATCTTTTTCATATGCGAGGGGACTGCATCGACCGGCGGCGCGACGCCGTTTTCGTAAAAGTGCGCCAGTGTGATGGAGGCGACCCCGCGATCGAATAGTCTCTGCACATTTCCGGGGTCAGAGTTCAAGCTGTGCGCGCCTTCCACGGAGTGGACAAGGGCGATGTCCCCATTTGCGATTACCTTGTCTAGCTCCGCACGCGACTTGGCTATCTCCAACTTCACCCCGCTCACCGCCGGGGCGCTGCTCACGACATTCTCAAAGTGCTCTATTAACATCACGGTTTCGTCAAATGGATTTCCAGAAAAGAGTCGTTTCAGCCGGCGTGGCGCGAAGGTATACATCATCTTTAGCGGAAAGCAGTCGTCCAGCAGGCCTTTCTCCGGGAGGTAGATGGCAGACAGCAGTCCGTTTACACCCCCCGCACGGAGCTTCGGCAGGTCGACACGCATACTGAACGGGTTGAAGGCACCGCCCGGTTTGTGGGACTTGTGGATCTTCTTCTTGAACAGATACGTCTTCATGGACGGGTGTGCGTGGAGATCGAAAACTGGTGCGCTCATGTGCTACACTCCTTGTCATGCAGGTCGTTGTTCAATTGCTTGCGCTACAATTCCCCGTCACACGACAATCGCCCCTCTCACCTTGATGGCCTTCTCAGTGGGAACCAGTTTCGCCGACCGCGCGCGGTCGCCAAAATCATGCTTCTTGAAGTTCAGCGCAGATCGAAGCCTTCCCGTACCGGTCAATACCAGCCGTTTTGCCCCATTGTAGTCAGAGTTGGAATACAGCACGTAGCTCCAACCGGCGGGCAGTTGGAATTGCGCTGAAGACGCTCTTCCGCCAAATGGCTTGTCATCGACAAACACCCTATTGAGATCGGGGACGGCATTACCCGATGATCCAGAAACGGACAGCTTCTTACCTTTCAGATCGGAGTGTTCATAGAGATCGATCCAGCCTCGGTTAAGATCGGATATCGACCTGACCACCCTGCTCGTACGGAACTCGGTGAATTTCACTGTTAGCTCGCGCAACGATTTTGAAGATGGCAGGTCGGTCTGGTAGTGGTAGACCGAGTATACAAACAGTTCTTTGTTGTGGTGCACGTAGATACCCGACCCGCCATCCATATTGCACTGCCTGTCGTGGCACCGAACTTCCTTGGTGCTGCAGTGCTTGAACGACAACCTAGAGGGCCAATCTGGAATCGATTTTTTCAATCCCCTCGGTACACCCACTTCGTAGAGGTAAGCAAGGTCGTCCCCGTCAATCGTAGGAGCTGCAAAGGACGTATTGTCGAATCCGACCAAGAACAGTTTGCCATCCTTCTGCCAGAGGAAGTTCAGGCCCTGGAACTTCTCAAACTCTTTCACCTCGTCGATCAGTGAGACAGCTCTCGATCTGAATCCATCCCTCACGTCGGTCGTCTTTGATAGATAGAGGTCGAGCCGCCGCGGCAACGCGACTTTCTGCCAGGGGTGAGTACTCGTGCGGTGTCTCGGTGGGACCAGCTTGCTCTCACTATCACTCCAAACTGCCAGCAAGAAGTAGTCGTTCTCAAGGCGCGTGATCGCGGCTGCTCCCGCTTTGCGCTTGTTCTGGTAGATGTCTATCCCGAGTGACGTGGGTTTTGTTGGCACAGACACATCGTAGAACCCGATGCGCGACCCTCCTTTCTTCGACTCTTCCATCGGCACGACCAGAAGATCACCGAGGACACTGATCCCTCCTGCATGCCAGTAGTATTTATCGAGACTAATCATGGAGACGACCTTGTCACTTTTAGGGGGCTTCTTCGATCGCCTCAGGTTCGAGCCGAGCGCCCCGATCGCCGGTCGCGACTTGAGGTGGACTATGAATAGATCCGCCGACTTGCCTTTGTAGGGGTACCCGCCGGATATGATCGCATAATTGGAATCCTGTAACCTCTGGAATCCTTGAAAGT
>JACZUR010000248.1 GCA_022573095.1 Gemmatimonadota bacterium
CCGGCAGCGCTTGAATATCGGAAATAAGAACATCGACATCTTTTCCCTCCAGACCTTGGGCCTGCTCGATTGCCGCGTTTAGCTTTGCTACGTATCCTGCGTGATGCTTGCCGTGGTGAATCTCCATTGTCCGTGCGTCTATATGAGGCTCGAGCGCGTCAAAGCCGTATGGCAAATCGGGGAGTGTGTGGGTCATTTAAGATCTCCTTTGCGGTAGTGGGAAAATGACCGGACGGGCGGTTCAAGAGTTGCAGTGGCGGCCCGCACGCACCAAATTCCATTCTGTGTTTTTATTAAGGTCTATTAATTTCAACGTAGATCGACGGAGTGTCTAGTGACTGATATTGCGATCGGCCGCAAAGCGCCGGATTTTGCGCTTCCCTCGACGAGCGGAGACGAAGTGACACTGTCTCAGCACCGCGGCGAGTCAAACGTTCTGCTCGCGTTTTTCCCGCTGGCGTTTACAGGTACCTGCACGGCTGAGATGTGTGATTTTACAAACGCGTTGGATGAGTTTCGGGAGGTCGGATCTCGGGTATATGGTATAAGTGTGGATTCTATTCCGACCCTTACCGAGTTCAAGGCGAAACACGGAATCGGTGTCGACCTGCTGAGTGATTTCAAGAGGGAGGTGTGTCGGAGGTATGGTACCCTGCTTGAAGAACAGTATTTTTCAAGTCGATCCTATTTCGTTGTCGATAAAGAGGGAGTGTTAAAGTGGATGTACACTGAGGACGAGCTGGGACAGAAGCGCGATAACTCCGAGTTGATCGCTGAACTCAAGTCTCTCTAATGAATTTCCCACCGTTGTTGTGCTGACTCATGGCTGACGAACTCCGGGCCACCGCCGGCTCAAAAGATCTCACTATCCTCTCCGATGTCGCGGCATTTGCCGCTTCCGGCGGTGGAGCCGATGAGATTCTCACGGGGATAACCGGCGTGCTGAAGAAGGGCTTGCAGCTTGAAGAGTGCCGCGCGTGGGTGCGTACGCCTGATGGGGCCAGCTTTCACGCAATCGGTCCCGTTGGTGCGGACGTGCCAAGCGAGATCATGTCGAGAGAGAAAGCTCGCGAGGCGGGTATCTTCGACGTTGACGGTGGCGGATGGATTCGGCAGATGCTGGACTATGAAGGTGAATGCCTGGGGGTTTTGGAAACGGCTCCGTCTTCCGATACTGATGAAGAGTCTGTTCGTGCATTACTTCGGGTCGTAGCAGGGTTCCTCGCTCCCCTGCTTGGTTCCATTGAACTGTACGAAGACTTGGCAAGCGAAATTGCGCTGCGCACCCGCGAGATAGAGGCGCAAAGAAGATTCACCGGGAAGATCATTGACTCTCTTCCTCATGGATTATACGTAATCGACAGAGAATACCAGATCCAGGCGTGGAACCTCGTGCGCGAGGCGGGCGCCCAGGGAATTTCTCGCCAGGAGGCACTGGGGCGGGACGTTTTCGAAGTGTTGTATCGGCAACCCAGGCAACTACTCCAGCGGGAATTTGATCGTGTCTTCGCAACGGGGGCCATGCAGCAGATGGAAGTAGCCTCACGTGCTTCGGACGAGGTCAAGCACTACCGGATTTCGAAGATTCCCATGCGCATCAATGATGACGAGGTTACTCATGTCATTACCATCGGCGAAGACATCACGGAGTGGAAGAAGATGCATGAACGTGTGTCGGAAACCGAGAAACTGGCGGCGGTAGGTCAGTTAGCCGCCGGTGTGATGCACGAGATAAACAACCCGCTCGCGACCATTGGGGCCTGCATTGAGGCGATCACCGGAAGGCGGGACGAGTTAGCCTCCGCCTCGCAAAAGTGGTTCGACGAGTACATGAGGATTATCGATTCCGAGCTGGAACGGTGCCAATCGATCATTGACGGCCTGCTCGATTTCTCCCGGCCTAAGGCAAGGTTAAAATCTCCGGTTCAGATCAACCAGATTGTGGAAGACTCGATCTTCCTCGCCAAGCATCACCAGAAGTTTTCCAAGATTGATCTCGAATTGAAGACTGAGGAGGGGCTGCCCGTCATTAGAGCGAACGCCGAACAATTAATTCAGGTGTTTCTCGCTCTGCTGATCAATGCCATCGATGCTATCGAGACCTCGGGCAGCATCGTGGTAGGAACAGGTGTGAACACGGAACGTAGCGATGAAGTGGTGGTCTGGATCAGAGATAGCGGACCGGGCATCTCAATTGACGATGTCAACAAGATTTTTGAGCCGTTTTATACTACGAAGGAACCCGGACATGGTACCGGTTTGGGTCTCTCAATCTGCTATGGCATCATTCAGCAGCATCAGGGTCGAATCCTGGTGGAGTCGCCCGCTGGCGGCGGCGCTCTGTTCAAGGTGATACTGCCCGTGAACCCTCCACCGGAGTAGCAGCACGAGATGAAAGTCCTCGTTGTTGAGGATGACCCCACCGTCGGCCGTTATGTCCAGCGAGGTCTCGAGGAGCATAGGATGCAGGTGGACCTCGTCGAGAACGGGGAAGAGGGACTGGATCGCGCTTCGAGCGAGATCTACGATGTTGTCGTACTCGACCTGCGGCTGCCCGGAATCTCGGGAGTGGAGGTGCTCCGCACGCTGCGCGACCGGGGAGTCTCGACGCCCGTGCTCGTGCTGACGGCAAACAACGTGGTTGAATCTAAAGTCCAGGCTCTTCGCACCGGTGCTGACGACTACGTGACCAAACCGTTTGCATTCGAGGAGTTGCTGGCCCGCGTCGAAGCGCTGATTCGCCGCCCGAAGGACCTAGCGCCGCCTATTCTCACCGTAGGTAATCTCGAGATCAATACGGGCAGCCGCGAGGTGAGGATGGAGGGTGAGCTCGTTGAGTTAACTCCCAAAGAATACTCTGTATTGGAGTATCTTGCCCGCAACGTCGGGCGAGTTCTTTCC
>JACZUR010000249.1 GCA_022573095.1 Gemmatimonadota bacterium
TGCTATACTCGAATCGCCACAATATTCTGGACCAGGCGAGAAAGGCCGATTTGTTGATCGGAGCGGTCTTGTTACCGGGCGCTAAGGCTCCGAAGTTGATCAAGCGTGAAGATCTCGCGCTCATGAAGCAAGGATCGGTGATTGTCGACGTGGCAGTGGATCAGGGTGGCTGTATTGAGACGATCAGGCCCACAACGCACGAAAATCCGACCTATGAAGTTGACGGGGTAGTACATTATGCAGTGGCGAACATGCCGGGGGGCGTACCCAGGACGTCTACTCTTGCGCTTACAAACGCGACCTTTCCCTACGCCCGCAAGTTAGCTTCTGCGGGTTGGGCGGCTGCTTGCCGAGATGACCGAGCACTTTTCCTCGGACTTAACGTGATAGACGGCAAAGTCGTCTATCCGGGTGTGGCCGAAGCGTTTGGATTAGAGCTTTCTGACCCCGGGGCCCTGGTCTGATTGGGCGCTTCCGCGCGACCCACTCAGGGCGGCTAAGCCCAAAACTTGTCATAACTTACGTCGCCTGTTACCTTGGCCGTTCGCGGCTATTACGCCGGCAATTCCGAGTTTTCCTTAGTTTCTAGATAGGGCTGATGCGGATTCCGAAATTCAATCTCGGTGTTCTGCTTCCCGCGAATGAAATCGCGGTAGATCTTGGAACGTCCAACACACTGATCTATGTGCGCGGAGAGGGTATCGTTCTCGACGAGCCCTCCGTCGTAGCCATGGAAAAACAGTCAGGCAAGATTCTCGGCATCGGACTCGAGGCCAAACGCATGCTCGGCCGTACGCCCGACAGCATCGTCGCTGTTCGGCCGCTCAAAGACGGCGTGATCGCCGATTTCGATGTCACCGAAAAAATGCTTCGGTACTTTCTCAGCACCATCATCAGCAAGCACGTTTTCAGAATTAAACCAAGAGTGATTGTGTGTGTTCCCTCAGGCATAACCGAGGTGGAGAAGCGTGCGGTTCGCGATAGCGCCCATTCGGCCGGCGCCAAGGAAGTCTACATGGTGGCGGAGCCGATGGCTGCGGCGATCGGCGTGGGACTTCCGGTCGAAACGCCCACCGGCAACATGGTTATCGACATTGGCGGTGGCACAACGGAAATCGCCGTCATCGCTCTTGGCGGAATCGTCAGCGACACGTCGATCCGTACTGGTGGGGATGAACTTGACCAGGCCATCGTGCAGTTCATGCGGAAGAATTACAATCTGTTGATAGGAGAGCCGACAGCCGAGGCGATCAAAATTCAGATCGGATCAGCTGTTAATGTGGGTGACGAGAGCGAACTGCCAGCCAAAGGGCGCGACCTCGTTTCTGGCATCCCAAAAGTTGTGATGGTGCACTCGAGTGAAATTCGGGAAGCGATTCAGGAACCGATTCAGCAGATAGTCGACGCGGTGCGTCGCTCGTTGGAAATAACGCCTCCCGAACTCGCGAGCGACATTGTTGACCGCGGTATCATAATGGCTGGAGGTGGATCGCTGGTTGCCGGACTCGACGTACTCCTGGCCCAAGAAACTTCACTGCCGATCAGAGTTGATGAAGATCCCCTAACCTGCGTAGTTAGGGGTACCGGTCGAATATTGGACGATCCTCAGAAATATCGGTCTGTGCTGACTACATAGCGAAGTGACTTTCACGGCAGAACGCTACGCATCCCGCGGGGACACGGTGGCATTCGTGGTGTGCATCGTGCTCGCTGTCATCGCCAGAATATCTCCTCCAGAAGTTACAGAACCGATCGCTGCGACTATTAGGGGGACTGTGCTTGCACCGCTCTTGGGTCTCCAAGAGTTCGCTACTGATCAAAAAAACTCCCGGCTGCGCTATTCTACGATACTCTTGGAAAGAGACTCCCTAGCCATCATTGCGTTGTTTCAGAATGCGCTTCGAGAAGAAAACGACCGACTCCGCGCACTCGTCGAACTCCGATCGCGAGTTCCTGTCGAACACGTCCCTGCCGAAGTGCTTCATCAATCGTTACCAACCGACGGACTCTCACTGGTACTTTCCGCGGGTAGTCGACAGGGTGTGACGCCGCTATCGGCTGTCATAGTTCCCGAGGGGCTCGTGGGTGTGGTGCGGAGTGTGGATGCCAATTCTTCGGTGGCGGTTTTCTGGGCCCATCCGGAGTTTAGGGCTAGCGCCATGGCTTTGGACGGCTCTCTCTATGGCAACGTTGAACCTCACTCGGGTCGTGGGCTCGGCGTCCAGGTCCTCGAGCTCACCGGTGTTCGCTTTGGTGAGGATATCGCAGCCGGCACGCCCATCTACACTTCCGGTCTTGGGGGAGTTTATCCCCGTGGTGTCCCGTTGGGGGAAATCCTCGGCGTTGCCTCAGAGCGAGCAGGTTGGGAGAGAACGTATTTAGTGCGCCCCGCGGTTCACCCCGCCTCGGTGTCCCACGTCATAATTCTGCTCGATCCCGCGGCTGACCTCAGGGCCGTCTTCGCGGATTCCGCGGACCAATAATCGTGAGGTTGAGTGCCGGCGCAGCCAAAATGACGGCAGTCGTGGTGCTGCTTCTCCTGCTACACTTTGCGCTTGGGCCGTGGCTTGGTGACCGACGGACCGGACCTGATCTTCTCTTGCTGGGTTTAATGGTGTATGCGATGCGCACGTCTCCCGGACGCGCTGCGGTCGCTGGCTTTGCACTGGGGCTCATGGGGGACTCGATCACCGTTGTTGGTTTCGGGTCCGGAGCAATTGCGCATACCTGCGTTGGATACCTAGTGGCGTGGGGAAGAGCCATTTTTTTTACGGACAACTTGATTGTGAGCGCGGGCTTTTTCGTTGGAGGAACGTGGTTCCGAGATTTACTGTTGCTGGCTTCAGGCGGCTATCTTTGGGAGGGGGCGCTCGTGTGGCAGCTCGTGTTCTGGTCG
>JACZUR010000250.1 GCA_022573095.1 Gemmatimonadota bacterium
TCCTCGTTCCGTTTCTACGAAGCTTGTTCGGTCTAGCCGAAAGCGTGCCCGAGATTCATACCGGCGTGGAACAGCTAATCATGTTTACGGCAGGGGGGCTGCTTAGTTCTGGTGACCCCGCTGTGGTGTTGCGCAATACCGTACTTCTCGTGTTAGCCGTGATCGTGCTCAAGAATATCGCTGTCTTCGTAGCGTCGTACACGGGAGCGTACATCGAGGAAGGGGTAGCGAGAGATCTCCGGTCCCAGATGTACGGCAGGATGCTTGGGTTCCGGCTCAGATACTTCGAGCGAGCGAAGGGTGGCGAACTCATAGCTCGAATGCTGTCGGATGTGGATGAAGCCAAAACTATCGTGAGCCACGCGCTAACCAGCGTCTTGCGCAACGGTGTCCTAATCTTGGTCTATTTGGCGATTCTCTTTTCGCTGTCGTGGAGATTGGCTCTCCCGACGCTAGTGCTGGCTCCGCTGACAGCCCTGGCGCTAAAACCGGTGCTGCGTGGAATGCGACGCCGTCTAAAGTCGGCGCTGAGTGATCGCGGTCAGATGGCTGCGCGGATGAGCGAAACGATCCATGGTGTTCGACTCGTGAAGGCCCACGGTATGGAGAGTTACGAACGCTCGCGCTTCTTTGCCGCCAGCGACAAGTACTTCTCGGGAATCGTTTCGTCGCAGTGGTTCGCAACGATGACCAGCCCCATCAGCGAGACTCTGGCTGCTGCGCTCCTGGTGGGACTATTGCTGGGTGCTGGATGGACAACGGAGACCGGACAGGCTGTGCGCCCCGAGATCTTCGTAACCTTCGTCGCCGTCACTATTCGCTTGTTGCCGGCCGTCAAGTCGTTGTCGCGATTTCCGGCGCGGGCGGTGCACGCTTTATCGGCGGCTGAACGTGTGTTTGAGGTCATCGACCGCGTAGCGGATGATATTGATGTTGAGGGAGCAGAATCATTCCCCGGAATCGAGAACGAGATACGGTTCAGAGACGTGTGGTTTTCCTATGACGGCAATAACTGGGCGCTGAAAGGCGTCAATCTCAGGATCGAGAAAGGCCAGGTCGCAGCTATCGTTGGTAGATCCGGTGCGGGCAAATCTACACTGGTCGATATGGTTCCGAGATTTCTGGAACCGTCACGCGGTTCGGTGCTAATAGATGGTGTTTCCATTGCCGCCTACAGCAATGCAACTTTGAGAAAGACCATGGGCATCGTCAGTCAGGAGACAATTGTACTCAACGACACTGTTGCACATAACATCGCCTATGGAGAACCCAGCCCTGACATGGAAGCGGTAACCGCCGCCGCCCGTGCGGCAAATGCGCACAGCTTTATCAGCCGATTGCCACTGGGATATGACACAGTTCTCGGTGAGCGGGGAGTTACCTTGTCGGGCGGCGAGAGGCAGCGACTTGCGATCGCTAGAGCTCTGTTTCGGGATCCCCCCATCCTGATTCTCGATGAAGCGACATCCTCGCTTGACTCAGAATCCGAGCGGCTGGTGCAGGATGCTATTAACGGATTGCTAGAGAATCGAACGGTGTTGGTTGTCGCGCACCGCCTGACCACCGTGCAGCATGCGGACCTCGTCGTTGTCATGGAAGACGGCCGAGTTGTCGAAAGTGGTACGCATAGAGAGCTCAAGAACAGCGGTGGCCCGTACGAGCGTCTCTACTCACTGGCCTCCGAGTCCGGCGAGCTCCTGTGAAGGTCAGCGGTGTGACGATAGTCCGGGATGCGGTGCGACTGGATTTCCCGATCGTAGAGGCTGTTCAGTCCGTGCTGCCACTCGTGGATGAGATGGTGGTCAACGTCGGCCGATCGGCCGATGGTACGTTGCAGTTACTCTGCGAAACACTGACTCATCGCAAAGTGCAAATCGTTGAGCGGGAGTGGGGCGACAACCGAGATGGGCGGGTGCTTGCCATTGAAACGCAGGCGGCGTTCGACCTGGTACAGGGCGACTGGGTCGTGTATGTGCAGGCAGACGAGGTTCTGCATGAATCGGGAGTTCCAGCGCTGAGGTCGGCGATGCAGGAGTGCCTCGAAGACAGAAAAGTCGAAGGGTTACTCGTGAACTTCACGCATCATTACGGAACACCCGAATTAATAGCTACAGCGAGAACCTGGTACCGACGGGAGACCAGAGTCATTCGTTCTGGGATCGGCGCTGAAAGCTTCGAGCATGCGCAGGGGTTCCGGGTTGAGGGTGGGAGGAGGAGAATCCGGGCTCGCAAGACGGATGCGGTATTTCACCACTACGGGTGGGCTCGGCCGGCAGCTGCGCTCTTGGAGAAACGAATCGTCGACGCCCAGATCTATGGAAGGACGTCTCGGTTCAGTGGGCAAACTGTCCTTCCATGGCAGTATGGAGTGCGGCCCTTTAGCGGAACTCATCCCGCGGGAATGGAACAGTGGATGCGCAGCCGGCAAGGGACGTTTGCTAAGGTTGGTCCGCGGCGATGGAACCTAGAGCAGGGGAGACTGTTTGTTTCAGACATTATTGAGAAGACTATAGGTACACGGCTCTGGGAGTACCGAAACTATGTCGTCACTTAATTTGGCGGACCGCTAGGAGATGACCCCGTGATCCAAATTCCAATCGATACGGTTATCGCAGTTTCCTTGGACAGATCAATTGTAGACGCCGCCTATCAGCGTCTTCGTGAAGCGGATATCTACTGCGCCGTTCACGAATGTGCGCTACGTATCTCTCCGCATTTATATAACACCATCGATGACATGGATGCTGTCGCCGATGTGCTGGTGGGATAGGTGTAGACTAACTGATCACCTTTATCAGCAAGTTATTCTTCTTTCCTCGACGCAGCCAAAGATAATGGTCTCCCAGTAGCAGATCCGAACTGATCGCCATATCTTCACGCGCCCGCTCATCGT
>JACZUR010000049.1 GCA_022573095.1 Gemmatimonadota bacterium
TAGAGATTCGTCTCCAGGGCATCTCCGCTCCCGGACTGGCTGCTGTGCGAGACGGCGCCCCGGTAAGGGGATACGAGGTCGTTCAGTTGTCTCTCTACGAGGACGCTCTGGGAGATTACTGGCTCGGCCGGAATTCGTGGCGGAAGGGTGGCAGTAACTGGACGGCTATCGAGCCCCTGCTCGGTCCGCTCTCCGCGACCGGACTACAATTCACCTATTACGACACCCTCGGTGTCGTGACCGCGGTTCCGCGCGATGTAGCTCGAATCGGTGTCACTGTGGAGGGCGAGTCCAACATGGTGCGCACCTCCTCTGGGGGAGTGGGAACTATCACCGTGGATCTGGTCACCTCCATTGCCTTGCGCAACAATGTACGATTCTAGCAATACTGAGGAGTATTTTGAAATGAAGACGAACTATTCTGATGAGCGGGGTGTGGCTCTGATAATCGCAATCTTCGCGCTCGTGGTTGTGGGTGCCTTGGTCACCGGCAGTTTCTTCTTGGGCATGCAGGAACAGCAGGTTGGCAGAAACACGCTTCAGATGGAACAGGCTATCTCGGCTGCGGACGGAGGTGCTCAATTCGTTGTCGCCGACTGGGACGCGGCGTCCTACAATCAGACGGCTGTCGGTGACAGTGTAACCTTCGAGGGCTGGCTTACTTGGAACAATGGATGGTACCGAGGAAGCGCGTTCAGAGTGAGCGAGCAGGTTTTCTTGGTGCGCTCCGAGGGATTCAGCGCCGACTCCACTGCTCGGCAAGAAGTTGGAATGCTGGTCCGGCTGAAGCCGTTCGATATCGTTTTCACCGCCGCGCTCAAGGTTCAGGGTGCCACTAAGATTGGTGGTAGCTCCTTCATCGACGGGAACGACACGCAGCCCGCCGGGTGGGCCGATTGCGACTCGACCGTGGCGCCGCTTGCGGGGCTCACAGTGGACGATTCCAGTCTGATAGACATCCAATGCACGGACTGTATAGACGGATCGCCTCTCATCTCGATCGATACCACCATCAGTGATTCGTCGATGACCACCTTTGGCGAGCTCAATTTCGATGACCTTGCCGCGATGGCAAACAAGACGATCGGAACCGGTCCGTACAACGGGATCGGCCCCGTCGTCGACGGTTCGGGTGAATGCTCGACGTCCCTGCTACTCAACTGGGGAGACCCGCTCGATCCGACCGCCGCGTGCGGTAACTATTTCCCGATCCTCCACGCTCCCAATGGTACCAAGCTGACGGGTGGTGTGGGACAGGGGATACTCCTTGTCGACGGAAACCTGGAAGTACAGGGCGGATTCGAGTTCTACGGACTGGTGATCATCACTGGAATTCTGACAACGGCCGGTACCGGGGGCCACTTCCGCGGTGGTGTGATGGCGGCGAACGTAAACCTCGACCAGAATACCATACTCGGTAACGCGCTGGTAAGCTACTCGAGCTGTGCGGTTCAACAATCGCTCAATTCTACCGCTCCAGTCGCCCAGATGCGGGAGAGGGGTTGGCTAAACCTAAACTAGGCAGCTGCGACCGGCATGTGACTCTAACCCAGGGGGTGGGCGCTCGGCGCTGACCCCCTGCGTTCTTATTGGTACCATCTGAGGCGGGTTGTATACCGCCCCCGATCTGACCTACTCAGATTTGTGGGCATGAACCACAACAGATTGGTTGGGCCGGGAATCAAAACCGCATTGACGTGCTTGGCTCGCGGTGGGTTTACTCTCGTTGAGGTAGTCGTAGCCCTATTCGTGCTCGCGGTGGGACTCCTCGGACTGATGTCCACGCTTGTCCTGACCACCAGGATGATCATGACGGGGCAGCGACGTACCGCGATGGCGGCGTATGCCATGGAGCTGCTCGAGATCCGCGTTCAGGAAGGGTGCGCGATCGGCAGCGAGGTGCTGGAGCGAAATGGCATCGAAGCTCATATCAGCAGCGGTGGAGAGGCGGGCGCGGGCGGTGAACTGATACTCGTACTCACCGCCAACGTCCCAGGTGCTACACTTGCCGATACGTTTGCGTCGAGGGTGTCGTGCGCGCTGTGAATAACCGCGGTTTCACTCTCGTCGAACTGAGTGCCGCGCTGGCCCTGTTCGGGGTTGTCAGCGCGGTAGCGTTCCGAGCCATGCTGGTTGGCCAGCAAGCGGTGGAACGCCACTTCGCCATGGCAGATCTGAGTGCAAGTACGAGAACGGCTATGGTGATAATTCCGGACGAACTCAGAGGCCTCAACGCCACCGATCCACTGGGAGGCGATATCGCATCCGCCGGGCCTTCGTCGATTACATATAAGGCCCTCCGCAGCCTGTATTTCGTGTGCCGGACGCCGGCCGCCGGATCGGCGGAAGTGGTCGTCGCGGCCCGCAACTGGGGTGGCTTGCGAGCTTTGGATTCGCAGGTCGATTCGGTCTTCATCTTTGCCGATGGAGACCCCCGCACGCCGGAAGACGACTCCTGGATCCGGGCTTCGGTGACAGGGGTGGCACCAGGAGCTGGATGCCCCGGCGGTAATGCCAGCCTTACGGTATCGCTGAGCGGCGTGAGCGAACCTGGGGTTCGGGCTGTGAGAGCAGGCGCCCCGGTTCGAGGTGTCGAAGTGCACCGCCTGCTTCTCTATAGGGACCGGTACGGAGACTTCTGGATGGGGGCGAGTCGTTACCGCAAGAGTGGTTCGGGTTGGACACGCACCCAGCCAGTGCTGGGGCCGCTCACCGAAACCGGTCTGCGTTTTGAGTATCGGGATAACTCAGGAGCTCTGGTGTCGAACCCATCGCTCGTCAGCCGGATTGACATCAAGGTAGTTGCACGGTCGCCCAGGAAACTACATCTGGCCTCAGGTGAGGTGGGATTCTCAGTGGACAGTCTGTCTACGAGCGTTGTCCTGCGCAACAACACCCATTTCTAGCGGAGGCCCCAAATTGCCGGCGCCCGATCGACACGGGGTCGCTCTCCCGATAGCGATTTTCGCGGTGGTAGTGCTGGGTCTTCTGATCAGCGCTTCCTTCTTGCTGGGGATTTGGGAACAACGTATGGGTCGGGCGGCGGTGCGGCTCGCTCAGGCCGCCGGTGCAGCTGAGGCCGGGGGCAATACTGCCCTCTCCTCCTGGGATAGCCGTTCTTTCGGAATGCTCATGGTCGGCGACAGCGCCGTGTTGTCGGGTTCTGTCGGTCCTGAGGTGGGTTGGTTCCGCGCCACCGTGTTTAGGCTCTCTGAGGAGCTTTTTTTCATCAGATCCGAGGGTTTCAGCAGCGACTTCGCCGCCCGCAGGGCGGTGGGTCTGGCGGTTCACATCGCTCCATCGGTTATTGATCTTGACGCGGCATTCGCCACATCGGGATCGGTAGGCGTGAGGCGATCGATGACGGTGAGCGGCCAGGATGAATCGCCCGGAGGCTGGGATTTTTGTCCACCGGCCGGGGCGGACGTACCAGCCGTGCGGCTCGGCGATTCACTGTTGAGCTCGGTCGAGGATTGCGCGGATTGCCTGCTGGGGAGCGTACCGCTCGAGGTAGATACGTCTCTCGCCGAATCGGCCCTTTCTTGGGGGGACGTCGATTTTTATTTCTTGGTCGATCACGCCTCGACGACGGTTGGGCCGGGACCCCACTCCAGCATCGGTCCCCGAGTAGGGTCGGGCGGAGCCTGTCAAACTTCAGATCCAGCCAACTGGGGTGATCCCGCAGCCGGAGGTCCCTGTTCCAGTTATCTGCCCATCATCTTTGCTCCCAACGGGGCCCGAATCGTTGGCGGTGTGGGGCAAGGTATTCTGCTAGTCGAGGGTGATCTTGAACTGCAGGGTGGGTTCAGCTTTGTGGGTGCGGTGTTTGTGACCGGTGACCTAGCCATCACCGGATCCGGAGCCGATATTCTAGGTGGTGTGGCGGTGGGTGGCCCCGGCGAGGAATCCGTTTCCCGGCTGGAACAGGGGACTATACGGTATTCCAGCTGTGCGCTCTGGAGGGCGCTGACGAGGGCCTCCGGGGTCGCACCGCTGCGTGAGAGGTTCTGGAGCCCCTTTTTCTAAAGTCTCTGATCGCGTAAGTGCCTGCCCTCAAAACACTTGTTGCAGGTCGGTTGAAGTAGGTTGGAGCTTGACAAAGAGTCCGGGGAATCATACTCTATGGGTCCGCAAAAAGGACTTATGTCGTTGAGGCATGGGAAGATATGGCGTTGTTCGGGCTTGGTGGTAAGAAATCCAGAGTAGGTCTGGATATAGGTAGCGGCTTGATCAAGCTGGCCGTCGTGGACCACAGCTCGGGGGAACCCGAGCTTACCAAGGTTGCTATGACGCCGGTGCTGGCCGATGCCATCGTCGAGGGCGAAGTAATGGACCCCGGCGTGGTCACCGAGGCCATCCGCGGGCTACTGAGTTCTGCCGGAGTCAAGACGAAGGGCGTTGCAGTAGCTGTCGGCGGACGCGATCTCATCATCAGGAAGATCCAAGTGGATCGGATGAAGGAGAGCGACGCCTACGACGTCATCCGCTGGGAGGCTCAGCAGTACGTCCCGTTCGACATCGAAGCAGTAGAACTCGACTTTCAGATACTTGATCCTGACTCGGATGGTTTGCAGATGGATGTCCTGCTGGTCGCGGCCAAGCGAGAACTGGTCGAAAACAAGATCACTCTCCTCTCCGACTCGGGTTTGAAGGCTGAAACCGTGGACGTCGATGCATTCGCCCTGCACAACGCTTTTGCGGTGAATTATCCAGAGGCGATGGAAGGTGTGTGTGCTCTGGTCAATATCGGGAACGAGACGACCAACGTGAACTTCGTCGTCGACGGGGTACCGCTGCTCACGCGCGACCTGAATATCGGTACTAGAAAGTTCAGAGAAGATCTCCAGAGGGGAAAAGCGATGGGAGCGGAGGAGGCTGATGAGGCGTTGCGCAGCACCGAGCAGATCCCGGAGCTGGCGGGCTACGTAACGACCAGGGCCGATGAGATCGCCATAGGCTTTGAGAGAGCGGCTGCGTTTCTGCAGACCGCGGGAGTGGACGCGGGAAAGGTGCAACGATTTTACATGTCCGGCGGCGGTGCTCGGATCAATGGGATTGTAGAAGCGCTGGGCTCTCGGCTCGGTGTGAGTCCAGAGGTGGTGAATCCGGTGCAACGTCTGAAAGTAAGGGAGGGCGTGTTTGACGACATTGAGTTGGATGAGGTGGCTCCGTTGTTGTTGATGGCTATTGGGCTGGGTCTGAGGCAGGCATGAGTCAGCATTTTATCGAGATCAATCTTCGCCCGGGTGCGAAGAAGAAGAAGAAACGCGGAGCCAAGGCCGCCGAGTTCAAGCTCCCCGATTTCAAGGAGCTGGCCCAGCAGATCAAAGATCCGCTGCTCATCGGTGCGATCGCCTCTTGGGTGGTCTCTTTGATATTCATCGGCGTGGTTTATGCGATGGAACGCAATACACTGGCGGAGATCAATCCGCAGTTAACCGCGCTCGAGCGCGAGCGCCGCGACCTGCGGGAAGAAATTGCTGCGCGGGAGGAATCGGACAGCCTGGTCCAAGCCCTGTCGTCCGAGTTGACGGCGATCAGGGGGATCGACGCCAAGAGGTATGTGTGGCCGCATATTCTCGAAGAGATAACAGCAGCGCTGCCCGCTTTCACCTGGCTGGTCAGCATCGATTTCTTGCCCCCCACGCCCGGTCTGGACGGCTTTGATGTCTCCGAGGATCCGCTGCCCGCGGTTCTGATAATGGGTCGAACTTCGGACATACAGTCTTACACCGGTTTTCTGCGGCGGCTGGCCGAATCGGACTGGCTGAAGGACGTGGCCGGTGGCTCGACGAGCATGGTGGAAGAGGAAGGTCGATCGGTGCTCGATTTTTCGGTAACGGTTCAGTACAAGATTGCTGATTCGTTTGATACGATCCCGGTACTGGCAACCGAAGGGTAGGCGCCCATGGCGATGACCGACAAGGAGAAGAAACAGGCTCAGGGCCTGGCCATCATCGCAGGGATCGCTGCTGCCGTGCTCTTCTTCATGTTTTGGCGTAGCCCAATAGCTGTCGAAGCCGCGGAGAAACGTCTGCGAATGGACACCCTCCAGGCCCAGGTGGACTCCGCAAATACCTTGCTCGAGACGAGCAGCACCGAGCAGCTTCAGGCCAGTATTGCGGTGTACCGATCCAACCTTGGGCTCATGCGGCGACTGGTTCCAAGCGGTAACGAGCTGCCGGAGCTTCTCGAAAACATCGCGCAGCGAGCGAACCTCAGGAGTCTGAAGATCATTGGGGTTAACCCTCAGGACCCGACCAACGAGGGAGCGTTCCGGGTGTTCACCTACGATATAACGGTTGTTGGAGGCTACGACCATATTGGAGAGTTCTTGACGGACGTTGCGTCTCTCACACGCATTATGGTGCCCAATCAATTGTCGCTTGAGTTGCTGGATATGACCCGCGTACCAGCGGACTTGATTACGGATACGACTGTCACCGCGCTCCAGGCGCAGATGTTGATCAAGACTTTCGTCAAGATAGCCGTGGATGCCGGTGACGCTGGCGGAGTTCCCGGTGGGTAAGTTGGGTCGCTTGCAGTTCCTGGCCATGTTGCTGCTCGTGGTGCTAGCCTGTTCCGGTGGAGACGATGCTGCGCCGGCGCCGGGTACGCCTGCGACGCAGGCGCGCGGGGGTGCTATCACCCAGACGCAGGCCGGAGGGGGCGATGTGCAAGATCAGGAATCGGACTCGACGCAACTGGTGAGGGAGGTTTTCCGGTATCGAGGTGGAGTGAGAGATCCTTTCAGATCGCTTGTTCGGCCGGGCGGCTCGGACCGCCCCCGCGTCACCGACCTCAAGCTTACCGGGATCGTCTACGACGCGATGTACCCGGTCAGAAGCGTGGCAGTGGTTCATGACACCGTCGAAGATCAGCGCTACGAACTACAGGTAGGCAGAGAGCTTGGCAGATTTCGGGTCGCCGAAATCCGCCAACGGGAACTCATAGTTGCGATAGATGAATTTGGTGTCGAGCGGCACATCGTGCTGTCGCTTCGCCCTCAGGAGGATACACCATGAAATTGGCTCTGACTATAGCAGCCCTGGGTCTGCTAATGGGTTCGCCCAGCTCCAACGGGCCGGGCGAAGTGACCGGCATCAGTATACTCCCACGACCGGGAAGCGCTCTCATCGTTATCGATGTGAGAGGTTCCGTTTCGGTTCAGGATTTCATGCTGTCCAATCCCGGGAGACTTGTGATCGACGTGCTGGGGGCGGAACTGCGGATTGTCGGCGGCGAGTATGATGGGGTGAACAGGGCCGGCGTGACCAGCATACGCTACTCACAGTTCAGGCCCGACGTTGTTCGCATAGTGTTAGAACTCGATGAGCAGAAGAGCTACGAGCTAGAGTACGTTGATGAAGAGATACGGATTACGATCGGCACCGATCGTTCCTTCCAGGCGTGGTCGTCGTCGCAGTATAACACCGAAGGCTTGGCATCGGCGGCTCTTTCCGTCGGTCGCATTGACGACGTACGCGTGGTTCCCCCCCCGGTGGAGGTGGGACGGTTTCTTCAGGACTCTCAACAGCCGCGAATCACGGTCACTTGGGATTCTGCTTCGATAGCGACAGTCATGGCCGGATTCGCGCGGTTCAGTGGGAAGTCAATTGTTCTTGGCTCCGAGGTCACCGGCTTCGTCCAGGCCCAAATCAGCAACCAACCTTGGGACGTGGCGCTCAAGACGATTCTGGATGCTCACGAACTCGTCGCCACGGAGGAGGTACCTGGAATACTGATGGTGGAGAGCCAAGCTAGGAAGGCTGAGAGAGACTCGACCGCCCCGCTGGTGACGCGACTAATCCCCATTAATTTTGCCAACGCAGCATCTATCGAAGCCACGGTCGCGCCGATTCTGACGTCGCGCGGCAGCTCGGTCGCACACACGCCGTCCAACACACTCATCGTCATTGACGTCGAGAGCAGGGTCGCAGCGGCGGAATCTCTCGTGGCTGCTCTCGACAGACCGACTCCGCAGGTGTCGATCCAGGCGAAACTCATATTTGTAAACCGCACGGACATAGAGGATCTCGGCGTTCAGTACGATCTTGGTTCGCCCGACGCCTTTTTCAACCGGTTGGTGGCCCGTCCCGATCCCGGGACTGCCGAACCCGTTGACACCGATGGGGACGGCATAGACGACGCTTTCTTTCCGACCGAGGTGTTTGCCCGCGATGAGACGGTGGTGAATCTGGGCGGTAACTCTCTCGCGGCTCTTGCCAACGCTGGTTCGGCGCTGCCCGCCACGGCACTCGAACTGATATTCTCGACGGCCATCGGGAATTTCGACCTGACGACCTTTGTTTCGGCGCTGCAGCAGGTGGATCTCGCCGATCTGCAAGCCGAGCCGCTCGTTACGACTTCGGACAACACGCCGGCCTCTATTCTGGTTGGCGAAAGGACGCCGATCAGGACCATCGATGTCGGTGCTCAGGGCGACTTGCCGGTTGCCACCATCACGTTCGAAGAAACCGGAATCAAGCTGGAGGTGACTCCCCACGTCACCAACAGCCGGCAGATCTTGCTCCAGATCCATGCGGAGAACTCGTCTATCCGGGCCGCGCCGTCGGACCTTGGTTTCACGCTTCAAACGCAGGAAGCCACCAGCCAGGTTCTCGTACGAGATGGAGAGACCGCGGTGATCGCCGGCCTGACAGTGACGCAGGTTACATTGAGCAAGAGCGGAATTCCGTATCTTGTAGACCTACCGCTGATAGGCCGGCTTTTTGGCTTTTCGACGCGGCGGGAAGAGCGCCGTGACCTACTGATTCTGGTTACGCCTCACATTATTGACGACCCGGGTGAGTGACCGAGCTTAAGATGCTGCAATCAGAAATGAACTACTCAGCGAGATCGGGCGTGGGGCGTGTTGCGTTTGCAATCGTCTCCGTGGTGATTACGGTGCTCACGGCGGTGTCTTGTGGCGAGCAGACAGGAATTTCGTCGCTCATACCTGACGAGTTTAGCCCGGCGCTTTCAATAGCTGCGTCCAGCGACACCGTGCTCATCAATACGTCGATGGAGCTGACGCTCATCGCGAGCGACAACCTGTCTCTCAAGACAGTGACCGTGTCGGTTGGAGGCAGCACTCCCTTCGTCTTCGATACGACGATCACTTTCACATCTAATCAGCCACAGTTTACCGCGATTTTCAACATCCTGGTTGAGATCGGTGCCGGCGGTGATCTACCGATTAGCGCCACCGTAGAAGATGGTGCGGGCAATATCTCAACCCAGAGCACATCGGTGTTTGTGTTTGATCCCGACGGGCTTTTGCTCACGATCTTGGTGCCGCCCGATAGTTCGGTCGTGGCTCCGGGGAAATCGATGCTCATCACCGTACAGGGACAGGCCTTGGCCGGTGTCTTAAAATTGGGTTATCAGACGACCGGTGTGTTTACAAGTGCGGATACGAACACGACGTTCGCGATTACCAATCCGCAGGTCGAGGACACGAGCGTAACCTTTACGATAACGGTTCCGGCGGGCACTCCGGTGGGCTTCTTCGAGATCGACCCGTTCGGCCGCGACTCTCTGGGCCGCGCCGGCTCCGGAAACTTCATTACGATTGAGGTTATAGCCAACACCGGGATCAACGACACGATCCCGCCGCTTGTGACTGACAGTCTGGCTATCAGATCGGAGCGCACCGATAGCATTCGCGTAACGGCGACGGATATCGGCGGCATTGCTCTCGTAGGTTTCCTCGCCCGGGATCTCCAGACCGGGGCGACCATCGGAGGCGATTCCCTGGCTTTCAACGGCAACTCCACCGTCGTGAGCGTGCTGCTGGGCCTGGGACTGGATACACTGAGCATCGGGACGCAGGCCAGACTGGTTGAGATTTCACCATTTGCGGTCGACTCGGTGGGGAATCGTGGAGGGTTATCACTTAGCGGCAACCCCGTCTTCTTCGCCGTCGGCGCCAAGGATACGATAACGATCGTGGAGGGACTTACGCTTCCGTTGCCGGCCGGGGGGCGGGTCGCCGATGCGATCTACAATCGCAATCTAAACGAAGTGTATTTCACGAATGTCGAGCTGGACCGATTGGAGATCTTTGAAGTTGCCACAGCGTCGTTTGACCCTGACGGTATTGCAGTGGGCTCGCAGCCTTGGGGTATCGCGTTGTGGCCTAGCGACACACTGGGTGGGTTCATCAATACAGTGCTTGTAGCTAACTCGGGCGGAACTAATATCTCCATTGTGGATGTCGCCGCGAGAACGCAGCTACGACGTCACCCGCTTCCTAACTTTTTGGTTCAGCAAGTTGACATCTTCCTCGATGAGACCGGTACGTTCAAGCTGGATGTCATCTCTCACGATTTTTCCGACCGGCCTCAGTTCCTAGCCTCGGTGTGTAGGGTTACGACGGGCACCGCTACCTGTCACGCTGACAGCGTGTATGCGGTGTACTCGACTACTCCCACCATCGATCAGGGATTATTATTCCCGAGCCGAGGAACGATAAGGTGGGAAAAGGTGTCCTCACCTAGCGCTGCAACGGGCACTCCAGAATCACATTTTTTCTATGAGCATGTGGAGGGCGTTGCGGGATTGCTGCTTGATACGCTACAGCTGATCGCGGACAGAGGCGCGACACAGACTGTTATTCTCTCTGCTGCGTGTGGCGTGCTGGTAGATTTCCTAAGGATAGCGTTCCTAGACACCACCTATGTGAGAAGTTCAGGTAACTTCACTCACGTGCTCTTTGGGGAAGGCGGAACCGGTGAGCCCTCCCAGGCCTTTGCCAGAGCGCTTAGGTATGATGCGACCAGTGACATCGTAACCGGTACTTGTGCCGATACGATTTTCGGTGTGCCTCTTATCGGTGGTTTTCAGAAAGATTTTGGTGTTTCGCAGTCGATTAAGGTTTCGGACTTCATTAGTAACACCGCCACTCGGATCAGGTCGGTGGCTGTCAACTTCAATGGGCTAACCAATCTGATACGCGCGGGCGATTCGATTTACGTTCTCGATGAAAACCTCAGACTGACCGGTTTGATAGGTGGATCTGGGCTTAATCCTGGTATGGATCTTAATTTCGACCATGCTTT
>JACZUR010000050.1:0-10574 GCA_022573095.1 Gemmatimonadota bacterium
ATCGTAGCGGAGGTTACGAGAGAATTCCGCGAACAGCTAGGCGTTGAAATCCGCCTGCGTGAGCGGAGAGCAAGAACAGAGAGCTCGAGGGCGTGGGAGCTTCTGCAGCGCGCGGAGCAGCTCCGTGAGGACCACCGACCCCAGATGATGGCGGGGAACATCCAGGCTGCCGAGCGCACGTTGCTGCAAGCCGATTCTCTCCTTGCTCTAAGCATTTCCCTTGATGCGGCCTGGGTTGAGCCGGTGGTGTTGCGCGGATGGGTGGCCGCCGAGCTCGCGGCGCTGCTGGGATCCAGCCCCGGAATCCGCGACCAGGGGTGGATCGACGAGGGGCTGCAGTTCGCGACCCAGGCACTGGAGTTGGAGCCCGAGGAGCCCCTGGCTCTGGAACTGCGAGGGACGCTGCGTTACCGCCAGTGGCGGAACTCCGACTCGGCCGATCCCGATCTGCTGGCCGCCGCGGAGCAAGACCTCCGCGCTGCGGTACAGTTGAATCCGTCACAGGCAAGTGCCTGGTCAAAACTCAGCGAATTGCTCGAATGGGCCAAGGCAGATTTCCGCGAAGCGAAGCAAGCAGCTTTGCGAGCCTACCAGGAGGACGCGTTCCTGGCCGACGCCAAGGACATAATGGTCCGCCTGGCTGGCACCTCACTCGAACTCGAGGAGTTCGACGATGCTCTCCGCTGGGCCGAGGAGGGACGCCGGCGTTTCCCGGATGCCGTGGATTTCCCGGCGGCAGAATTGGGGATTCTTACCCAGGGTGGGGACCCAAACGCAGGGCACGCCTGGGAATTGGTTGCGGAGATCGAGCGACTGACCTCGCCGCAGCACCTGGCGCTGTTCGGATCAATCGCCAACATGCAGGTGGCCGCCGTGCTCGCTCGCGCCGGGCTGGCAGACAGTGCCAGGGCGGTGATCCAACGAACCCGGTCACAGGCACCCAGCGACCCCGAGGAGCTCATCACCTATGACGAAGCGCACGCGTGGCTTCTGCTGGGCGAGCGGGACAAAGCTCTGCGCGCCCTGGGCATATACTTAGAAGCCAACCCAGAGGACAAGACCTATATCTCCGGGGACTCTTGGTTCCAAGACCTGCGGGACGACCCGCGCTTCCAGCAGCTGATCAGCCTCGGCGGATAACTGCCGGTCAGATCATCTGTGGGCGCCGGGCAGTGGTCTCTTTGCGGCAACCAAAGATTTCCGCCGTTACAACCTGATGCGCTGCCTACAGAAACTCCAGCGGGCTATTCGTTATAGTCCACAACAACTTCCTGGCGGACTACGCCAGTGACTCTCATCTTTGCGGCCCGTCCCACAGCCGTTCCAAATGGCACCCCATCTGTACGTTCCACCTCGTACCAGTTTCCGCTCGAATGTAAAACCAGTTTAACCTCGAAGTTCCCCGGGGATTTTTCGCCGTTGGCGAGCTCGAAATCCATCCTTAACGGACTCCCTCCCCTGATATTGATCCTGCCCATTACAACCTCCTTTTAATGTGTGTGATAAAGCCAGTTCGCCACCATGGTAAACTCTCTTCAGATACTCACCCTCACACCCGCGCCTTCTCTCGCAGCGCTTTTGCCATTTCGTCGCCAGTCTGCCACCTGTCTTGCTTCGCCTTCGCCAGGGCCCGGTTCACAGCCACCTCTACATGCTCGGGGATCTCGGGGCGTACCACCCTCATCGAGGGTGGCGTCTCACCCGCATGCCTCGCAAGAACAGCCTGCGCGGTCTTGGCCGTGAATGGGGGTTCTCCAACAAGCATCTCGTAGAGCATGCAGCCGAGCGAATACAAGTCTGTACGTCCGTCCAGTTCTTCGGAACCGCTCGCCTGTTCGGGACTCATATACGCCGGAGTACCAACGGCCAGACCGGTCGGCGTAAGGTCAGAGCTTGCTCGATTGAGCGCCCTCGCAAATCCGAAATCCGAGATGACTGCATGGCCGTCGGCAAACAGCACGTTACCAGGTTTGATGTCTCTGTGGATCACATCGTGACGGTGCGCATAGTCAAGCGCGTCCGAGACCTGCACCGCGATTCGCAGAGACTCCGAAACAGTTAGGCGTCCTTCCTTCACCATGCGATCTTCAAGAGTGTCACCCTCGATATACGGCATGACGTAAAAAAGGAATGACTCGGCTTCCCCCGAATCATAGAGAGGCAGGATGTGTGGATGAGTTAGCTGGGCGGCAATTTCAATTTCTCGGAGAAACCTCTCGGGACCAAGTGCATTCGCGACTTCCGGCCGCAGAACTTTGACGGCTACACGGCGCCGGTGCTTCTGGTCAAAAGCCAGATACACAACAGCAGCCCCACCTCTCCCGATCTCGCTCTCAATTTTGTATTTCTCGTCGAGGGCGGTCTTCAAGCGAGCAAGCTTATCAGACACGTGTAGCACACCTCTGGATTCCCATTCTATCATACACCTTGGGCAAGCAAACGGAAAGGTTTTTGGCTAATTTTAGGGCTAACCACCCAGACATTTGACGTGGTGACAACCCACCGTACTTTAACAGCTACTCCAGTAACGCCGATCTCGGGACGCGAGTTAACAACGGAACCGGCAACCTCATCGACCTGGCAACCGTATAGTAAGAGCACCTACGGACATATTTTCCCCAAAGGGTAGCAAGGAGAAGAGTGACCGCCCCAGAAACTAAGTCGCTCAAGAAACAGCTGAAGCTGCTGGATGTCTACGTCATCAGCACTGGCGCGATGTTCAGTTCGGGTTTCTTGTTGTTACCGGGTCTTGCTGCGGCGCAAGCAGGTCCGGCAGTGGTATTGGCTTATCTGCTAGCCGGCTTGTTGATCCTCCCGGCGATGCTGAGCCAGGCGGAGCTATCCACCGCCATGCCGCGTGCCGGAGGATCGTACTACTTCCTCGATAGAACCATGGGACCGCTCGTAGGAACCATCGGTGGCATGGGCACGTGGCTCGCGCTAATGCTCAAGAGTTCCTTCGCCCTAATTGGAATGGGCGCTTACATCGCGATCTACCTGGACGTGCCTATCATACCAATCGCGATTTCCTTCTCGGTGGTATTTGCGCTACTCAACATCTTCGGCGCAAAGGAGTCGACTCGCGTCCTTCGCGTCCTCGTTGTGACGGTGCTTGGTGTAATAATCTTTTTCGTAGTCCACGGCGTTGTCGATGCCCTGTTGCAGGGACTTCCGCTACTGCACCGAACTCGATTCACGCCTTTCATGCCTACCGGTGTTGACGGCCTGCTGGCCACAGTGGGACTTGTGTTTGTTTCCTTTATAGGCCTCACGAATGTGGCCAGCCTTGCCGAGGAAGTAACCGAGCCGGATCGCAACATCCCTCTAGGCATGATGCTCGCTCTAGCAACAGTTATCCCGATCTATGTCCTGGGCGTGTACGTTCTCGTTGCGGTGCTGGGAATCGAGACCCTGAGCGGCAGCCTAACTCCCGTGGCTGATGCCGCAGCGGTCATGTTTACCTGGATACCACATCAGCTTGGCGTAGCGATAGTGGTCGCGGCGGCAATCGGAGCGTTCGCGTCAATGTCAAATGCGGGCATACTCGCAGCTTCGCGCTATCCACTCGCCATGGCACGAGATCGTATAGTGCCCGAGAAACTAGCCCATCTCGGTCGGTTCCATACTCCGACCAGGGCCATACTGCTGACGGTGGGTGTCGTTATCCTGCTTATTGTTACACTCGACGTCCTCGCAGTTGCTAAGCTGGCCAGCGCGACTCAGCTCCTGATGTTCGCCCTGCTCAACGTCGCGGTCATCGTGATGCGAGAAAGTCAGATCGAGGCCTACGATCCGGGATTTCGCTCCCCTCTGTATCCCTGGGTTCAACTGGCGGGTATGATCATACCCTTCGTACTAATAGCGGAAATGGGTTGGCTCCCGGTGCTTTTCACGATAGCCCTCGCGATTCTGTCCATAGCTTGGTACAAGTACTACGCTCAGGCTCATATCGAACGTGATGGAGCAATCTATCACGTCTTCGAACGGCTCGGTCGGCGGCGCTTCGGTGGTCTGGATCAAGAGCTGCGCGAGATAATGAAAGAAAAAGGTGCGCGAGCCGAGGATCCGTTCGACGAGGTTGTTACCGATGCAGACGTTATCGATCTAGATCAGACGGCCGATCTCGACGACGTTATCGCCAGGGCGGCATCACTCCTGCAACGCAGACTGCCAACATCTCAAGAGAAGCTCGCCGAAGGATTCGGTCTCGGTGACCACGGACTGGTCGCGCCCCTCGCTCACGGAGTGGCGCTGTTTCACACCAGGCTGCCCAACCTGCCGGCGTCGGCGCTAGCACTTGTGCGTTTGAAACAAGGTATTCGATCTGGTGGACGCACGCTGGGCGGCGGCGAAGCCCAGGCAAGAGCAGCGTTCTTCCTTGTGAGCGGCGAAGCCGACCCAGGAATGCACCTGCGCATCCTTTCTCAGTTGGCCGTTAGAACTGAAGATTCCGACTTTCTCAAACAGTGGGAGGAAGCCGAGCACGAACAAGATCTCAAGGAAGTTCTGCTGCGCGACGACCGTTTCTTGAGACTCGTGCTCGAAAAAGACACTAAGACCGAACCTTTGATCGGCCGCGCGCTCAAAGATATCAGCATGCCGGAAGGAAGCCTCATCGCACTGATCCACCGCTATGGGAAAACGATCGTACCGCGAGGTCGTACGAGACTCGAGATCGGTGACCGGCTCACGATAATCGGCGACCCTGACGGACTCGACATCCTGCGCAAGGAGTACATGGGGGACTGAGCGCTAATGTTGCTTCACCCGTTGCTGCGAAGAAACTTCACTATTGCTTCACCCACACCCGGTTGACGCCAGGAGAAGCTCATCCGCAATACCGGCCGTGAGACAAGTGCATCGCCGACCGCCTCGCTTTCGGGCGCTTCCCCCTGGCATGCCGGGATCCCCAGAATTAGGAGAAGGATAAAGGCGCTCAACGACACCCAAAGGGTCGCTGATTTTCATATGCGAAACCGCTTGCACCGCGCTATGTTTCTAGGTTGTCGAGCCACGCGTGATGTCCTACACTTCTCCGGCCGGGAACTTTGATATGCCCAGATTGCTCAAGTTCGTCGTTGCCACGATTGCGTGCGCATGCTTCGCAGCCCCGTCCGCACAGGGGCAAACCGCCCGTGAGATAGTAGACCGCGTTGACCAGCTCCTGAGGGGCCGGTCGAGTACCGGGTCGATAAGGATGGACATTGTGACCGAACACTGGTCTCGCACTCTGGAGATGAGGATCTGGTCTCTCGGCACTGAATACTCGCTGATACGGCTGACTGCTCCCGTCCGCGATGCCGGCATGACGACGCTCAAGGCCGGTGACGACATATGGAACTACCTGCCTCGAGTCGACCGCGCAATCAGGGTTCCCCCTTCCTTGATGGGATCTTCGTGGATGGGCTCTCATTTCACCAACGACGATTTGGTGAAAGAGAGTAGGATAATTGACGACTACGACATCGAAATAGCATTCGAAGGCCTGAGGAACGGCGTGGAAGTGTGGGAATTCGTCCTCACACCGAAACCAGAAGCCGCCGTGGTTTGGGGAAGTATCGTCGAAGAGGTGCGACAGAATGACATGATGCCGCTATGGGCGAACTACTACGATGAAGATGGCAACCTAGCTCGCACGATTACGTTCAGTAATTTCACAATGATGGGAGATCGGCTTGTTCCCGCGCTCATGACCGTGCAGCCCGTCGACAAACCTGAAGAAAGCACTTCAATATCATATGAAGACCTTCAGTTCGATATCGACATCACCGAAGATTTCTTCTCGTTGAGACAACTCAGGGGCGGATCATAGCCAAGCGGACCTCTCCCTGGTGGAAGATCGGCTGGCGAAACCTGGGCCGGAACCGCCGGCGCACAGCACTGAACGCGTCGGCGCTTGCCGGAGGATATTTTGCCGTGGTAGTCATGATAGGACTCGCGAACGGCATGATCTCGCAGATGATCAACAACGGGACGGGACTGGTGACCGGGCAGATTCAGATTCACTCCCCACAGTATCTACCTGATCGGAGCGTCTACGAGACGCTGGGATCGCACCCCAACGATGTAGAGTCTTTGCTAGGCATCATCGAGCGAGACCCGGCGGTAATCGCCGCCGCTCCCCGTGTCTTCGGCGGTGGACTGGTAAGTTCCGGCGCGGCGACCTTCCCGGCAATCCTCATGGGAATAGATCCGGCGAGAGAGGTTGAGGTTTCACGTATCGCTGTGATGAAAGAGGGTCGTCTCCCCTTGACGGGCAGCAACGAAATCGCGCTTGGCTCTACGCTGATGGATTGGCTGGAAACCAATCTCAACGATGAACTCGTGCTCGTCGCTCCCGCGGCAGACGGCTCCCTTGGCAACGATCTGTTCACGGTTGTTGGCATAATGGAGTCCGGAATCCCGGAAATCGATGGGTCCTATGTTTTACTTCCTATCGATGTTTTGCAGTCGTTGATCGCGTTGCAGCCGATGCGCATCCACGAAATCGTGGCACATATCGACGATCCATGGGATGCGCAGCTGGCCACGGACAGAATTAGTATCGAACTTCAACGAGATGGCTATGCAGTTGATGTAGCTGCATGGACTTCTCTGCGACCCGAGTTGCGAGAATATGCTCAGCTCGCGTCGGGCACTCAGTGGATTCTTGCGGTCATAGTCTTCTCGATGGCCATCTTTGGCGTTGCCAATACAATGATCATGGCAACATTTGAGCGGCGCAGAGAGTTCGCCCTGATGTTGGCGTTGGGAGCCGCTCCGAGCGGGATCATTCGATCGGTTCTGTCGGAGGCGTTCGCGCTTGGATTGTTGAGTCTCGCAGCCGGCGTAGTTCTTACCTTTCCAATCCTAGTGTGGTGGCATCATTTCCCGCTCGACCTCAGTGCCGTGTTCGGTGGATTCGAGATAGTTGGAACCTTCGTCAAGCCCGTCCTCAAGACAGAGTATCCGTGGGCAATGATCTTTTTCACGGCGTTCGCGCTTCTGCTGACCGTCGTTACCGCCGCACTATACCCCGCTGTACGAGCAGCCCGACTGGCGCCTGCAGACGTCTTGACCGGAAGATGAACGGGAGAGTTCGGCTACTGACTTCCCTTGCGTGGCGGAACGTACGCCGCCAGGCGCGACGAAGTTCGCTTACGGCCGCCGCGATGATCGTCGGCCTGGCCTTATTGATGTTCTCTCGCTCTCTAGCCGAGGGGGCACACGAAGATTGGATCGACGCGGGAGTACGTCTGGGAAGCGGTCACATCTCAGTTCAGTCGCCCGAATTTCGGGACCGCGCCACGATAGAGCATCGCATATCTCCCCGACAAATCGAACAGATACAGGAAGCCCTTAGCGCTGATATCATCGCGGCGGAAGTAACCGCTACAGCACCCCGCATCACTGTCCGGGGACTGGCAAGTTCAGCGGCCGGGGCGCGGCCGGTGGTCATTATGGGAGTCGATCCGGAGTTGGAGTCAGCCTTCTCGAATCTAGGAGACAAACTAGCCGAGGGCAGATACTTACAGCCTGGAGACCGTTTGCATGCGTACATCGGCACGGCACTTGCAAGCCGCCTGCGACTGCGACTGGGATCAAGACTGGTCCTGACCGCACAGGATGCCGATGGCGAAATAACCGGACAGCTAGCCCGGGTCGCCGGAATTTTTGAGTCCGGAATCCCTACGGTTGACGAAGGGCTTATCCATATCCCCCTCACCACGGCTCAGGAATGGCTCGCAGCGGAGGGGGAACTCACCACTTTCGCGATCGTGTTGAGATCCAGTAAGAGTGTGGCATCGACATTCGAATCGATTGTTAGCCGGCTCGCAAACAGTTCCGGCCTATCGGTACTGAGTTGGCATGAGACGATGCCGGAACTCGATGGCGCAGTACGGGTTGATGATTTCGGCGACATGATATTTCACGGAATCCTGCTTTCGATCGTTGCGCTGGCAATAGTAAACACAGTCCTCATGTCGGTACTCTATCGCGTCCGCGAGTTTGGGGTCCTGAGGGCACTGGGACTTTCTCAGGTTCAGACCGGCTCAGTGGTTTTCATAGAGGGATTGATCCTAACGATCTCCAGCGGCTTTGCCGGAATGATTTTGGGCATCAGCCTCACAATGCTATTCTTCCACGACGGTCTCGATTTTTCGTTCTTGTTCGATAGCGAACTTACGATGGCGGGGATTGTGATCGACCCCATAATAATACCAACATTCACGACGTCTCTGATTCTCAACAGCGTAGCGTTCATTACACTCATCGGAGTTCTGTCTTCCTTTTATCCGGCGCTCCACGCCGCTCGCGTAGACATAGCTGAATCAATGAAGTTTGAGGCATGACTCACAACACTGATACATCGGTCAAGACCGAAGGCGTGTGGAAGATATTTCAAACCGACGGTTTGAGCATCGAGGCCGTTAGGGATGTTTCACTGGTGATAGGTGCCGGCGAATTCGTCGTGTTGGCGGGCCCCTCCGGCTCCGGCAAGACCACCCTTCTCAACCTGCTAGGCGGACTTTCCCATCCGACGAAAGGGCGAGTCTGGATTGCGGATACCGACATCACGGATATGAGCGAACGTGAACTTGCGCGGATGCGGCTCGAGAGAATAGGATTCGTCTTTCAAGCCTACAACTTGCTACCCGTGCTCTCCGCTAAGGAGAATGCCGAGTTTCCCCTGCTCCTGCGCGGTGTCGCAGAGGAGGAGCGGGAACGCCTGGTGTCAGAGTTGTTTGAAAAGATTGGAATCGGAGGTCTCGAGCACCGCCGCCCCAGTAAACTTTCCGGCGGCCAGCAGCAACGTGTTGCAGTTGCACGCGCGGTGATCGGCAAACCAGCTCTCGTACTCGCGGACGAGCCTACGGCCAATCTCGACCGGGAGGCCAGCAGGGCGTTGCTGGATCTGATGGTGACGTTGAACCGCGATCTTGGAGTAACCTTCGTGTTCGCAACCCATGACAACGAATTGATGGAGCGCGCGGGACGGTTGATACACCTCGTAGATGGCGAGATATCCTCCGACAACAAACAGGTTCTCCGTTGAAACTGTGGTGGCGCGCTGGTGGGCTGTGTCTCGCCACCGTCACCAGTCACGTGCCTTTCCTCGAAGCACAGCTCCAGGACATCCGAGGCTACATACTCAACGTCAGCGTGCCCACCCTCAGCGGGCCGCTGAACAGCGAGTCCTTCTCCAATCTTTCCCGTTTCAGGCTGATGACCAGGGCCACCGCCGGGCCTGCCAGCTTCGAGATCGCTTACGAACATCTCACGACGTATAGTTCAACGAGCCGCGGCGTCGTTCCTTCGGCCCTAGCCGGAGGCACCGGTAACACGGACTGGCTTCCCCTTCAGGGGAACCTCCACGAGGGAAGCCATCTCTCTTGGCGGCATAAACTCGACCGCCTGGCGTTATCGATAACGGACGCAGCTGGTACCGAGCTTACGCTTGGACGCCAGACGCTCTCCTGGGCGACAACGCTCATCCTGACACCTGCAGATCCCTTCGTTCCTTTCGATCCTGCAGATCCCTTTCGAGAGTATCGCGCGGGTGTAGACGCTATTCGAGTCCACTACTTTCCGGGACCGCTGAGCGAGCTGGAATTCGCGTTACGACCGTCGAAGACTGCGTTTGGAAATACACTCACCGCTCTGGGACGTGGACACGCCGTCGTCGAGAGCTGGGAACTCGCAGCTTGGCTAGGTGTCGTTCACGACGAAGCGGCCGCGTCCTTCGGATTTACCAAGACGCTACTAGGCGCTGCGCTGCGCGGAGAAAGTACAGTGAGGCGCAGCGAGGATCGAACAGTGCTACGATTCGTAATAGGCATAGACGGCGGTATCAGCATCGGCGGCAAGAACCTGTACACGGTAATTGAATACAGGCGCGATGGCTTCGGATTCAGTTCAGTTGACGGCCTACTCCAAACTGCTATGAGCAAACCAGCCCGACGGGGAGAATTGCAAGCTCTTGGAAGGGACGTCGTCGCATTGCAAACTCAGTATCCACTCCACCCGTTAATAAGCGTGCAACAACTCTCGCTTGTGAACCTGAACGACGGGAGTGTGCTGTTCACCCCTTCCCTGGCCTACTCGGCGCGAGATAATCTCTCCGTTAACGTGGGCGCCTTTCTGGGCGTGGGACCAAACCTAACTCCGGAGGGCATCCCTGCCTCAGAATTCGGCCCTCTACCAACTACCGGCTTTGCATCCTTGTCGGCCTATTTCTAGGGCTCTGTTCTACAAGAAAGTGGCCGAGAGTCTACTCCCGGCCACTTTCTTACTTGCACGATCTACGTATTTAGAAGATCCAGCGCGCCGCGACCTGTGCCTGACGTGGTTCGCCCAAACCGGAGCGCACCGTGCCGTCAAAGTTGAACAGCAGACCCCCGGCTGAGGGGTCTAAGAAGTTGTCAGTGTTGAGCACGTTGAAGACCTCCAAGATCAACTCTACCGACTGCGTGTTTACCCGGAACAACTTCGCGATGCGGATATCCCACGAGAAGAGCTCGTTTTCTTTCCGCAGCGTGTTGCGCGTCAGGACGGTACCGTCGGCGCAGTTACGATCGACTGCGTCAACCGCA
>JACZUR010000050.1:10584-11050 GCA_022573095.1 Gemmatimonadota bacterium
CATTTGGCGGAGCAAACGCACTGAACGCGCTGGGCCCGCAGCTCTGTGAGGTCGGCTGAGCTGTTGCCATCCTCACCCGATTGTTCAACATGATATCGCCGGGAAGCCTTGCCAGCAGCCACGCATTGAGCCGGTGCCGCTGGTCACGGTCACTCCAATTGTAGTCCCGCTCGAGGCTGTCAGCGCGGGCGTATCGGAAGGTGAACGGATCGCGCTCGTTGTCGTCGTCAGACTTGTCGAAGGAAAGTGTGTAGTTCACCTGGAACTGCACGTTGGGATCAACCAAACGGCTAAAGCCCACCGTAAAACCATTGTAGCGGGATCTCGCACTCGACTCGACAACGGTAAGCACGCCAATCCCATTGCCACCCGGTAAGCCGGCGGCCCATGGACTACCAAAAACGGGATCGTTGCGATTAACGAATCGCGTCAAGTCGTCGGTGCGGGCGTGAGTATAGCTGATTGA
>JACZUR010000051.1 GCA_022573095.1 Gemmatimonadota bacterium
TGCTCAAGATCTCCGGTCGCGGAGTGACGAAGATTCGCCAGATACACGAACAGCTAGAGATCGAGTCGATTGACGAACTGGAGGAAGCGGCCCGGGACGGCCGGCTCGCCAAGCTGCCTCGCTTCGGCAGCAAGACAGCCCAAAACATTCTTAGAGGAATCCAATTTCTCCAGAAGACCAGTGACTTCCGGCTATTTCACCACGCGCGTGAAGAAGCCGACGCTTTAGTGCACGTATTGGGAAGCATGCCGGGTGTTTCGCAGGCGGTCGTGGCAGGCACCATCCGGCGGCGGTGCGAGGTAATCCGAGAACTAAGCTTCGTCCTCCAGGTTCAGGACCGTAAGGAAACAGTAATGTCACGGCTTAGCACAGCTCCTGGTGTCACCGACTTCACGCCTCATGGTGAAGACTCGGCAACTCTCAAGTTCGCCAGCGGCACCGTCGCTGAAGTAACGATCACCACTCTCGACAATTTTGGTTTCAGATGCCTTACCGCGACCGGAAACGAAGCCCACATTCGGGAGTTATCCGAACTTGCCGTTGAACGCGGGTACGAGTGGACAGGCGACGGCCTCCGGCGAGATGGAGTCATTCAACCCGTCAAAACCGAACAAGACTTGTACTCGCTGCTGAACATTCAGTATCTACCCCCGGAGATCCGGGAAGGCAGAGGAGAGGTCCAGGCCGCCGCCGATTTCGCGCTGCCGTCTCTCGTCACGGCCGACGACCTCGAGGGATTTGTCCATTGCCATACGAACTACTCCGACGGCAGCACTACTATAGCCGAGTGGGCTCAAGAGTGCTCATCGCACGGCTACAGCTACGTGGGGATCACAGATCATAGCCTCGCTGCGGCCTACGCAGGCGGTCTCACCGTCGACAACGTCACGGCCCAACACAAAGAGATCGATGAGGTCAACAGCGGCCTGTCAGGCTTCAAGGTTCTCAAGGGTGTTGAGGCCGACATACTTGCTGACGGCTCACTCGACTATAGCGACGATGTTAAGGCTCGTTTCGATTTCATAATCGGATCCGTGCACAGCCGCTTTTCCATGAGCGAAGCTGAAATGACCGACAGGATTCTCAAAGCAATGGACGATCCCCACATGCTAATCCTCGGTCACCCAACGGGCCGTCTGCTGCTTTCGCGCGACCCTTATCCGCTGGATATGGACGCGATATTTACCAAGGCCACCGAAACCGGCGTCGCGATCGAGATAAACGCAGATCCGCAGCGCCTCGATCTCGACTGGACAATGGTCCGTGAAGCGACTGGAAAAGGTGCGACGATTTCTATCGGTGCAGATGCGCATAGCAAGTCGGGAATTGCCAACATGGAAGTAGGTCTCGGCATTGCGCGCAAAGGCTGGCTGACAGCTGAGAACCTGCTCAACACTCTGCCGGTGGAGGGCTTTCTCGAGCGTGCACGCCTCCGGAGAAACCGATGAAGGAAGCGGCAGAGCGAGTTAAGCCCGTCATCAAGAAGCTCAAGAAACGATATCCCGACGCAAAATGCTCACTTACCCACAAGAATCCCCTGCAACTGCTGGTGGCAACTATTCTCAGCGCGCAGTGTACCGATGCGCGTGTCAATGTTGTAACCAAGAAGTTGTTCAAATTTTACAAATCTGCTCGCGATTATGCAGATGCCGATCCAGATGAGTTGTCCGATATGATTCAGTCGACCGGGTTTTTTCGCAACAAGACCAAATCACTCACTGGAATGGGAGATGCGCTCTACAGACATCATGGCGGAAAAGTGCCGCGAACACTGGACCAACTCGTTAGGATTCCTGGCGTAGGACGCAAAACCGCCAACGTCGTCCTCGGAAATGCCTTCGGCATCGACGAAGGAGTCGTAGTCGACACCCATGTGACCAGAATCGCGAATCGCCTTGGATTTACAAGTCATCGGGACGCCGCAAAAATAGAACGCGATCTCATGAGACTGGTCCCTCTATCTGAGTGGACAATGTTCCCTCACCTGCTGATACAACACGGCAGGGAAATATGCCGGGCCCGCAAACCGAAGTGTGAAATCTGCCCTATCAACGCACTCTGTCCGTCTTCCAGCGCGGTGATGGCGCCATCGTGAGTAAATAGTCCATATGAATCTGGATTTTGCAGTGGCTTGCGACTATGCCCTGATAGATAGATTCGGCAAGCTGTCCGTGATGGGAATCTTTCAGCACGTCTGGGTCGCCAACTTTCCCGCTGTTCATCCAAGACTCCACCTCGTGCTGAAAATCAAGGGGAAACGCACCGAGCTGGGAAGTCATAACATCGAGATCAATTTTACAGACAGTGGCGACGCCGTGCTGCTCAAGGGTTCCGGCACAGTAACCTTGAATGAGCCACCGGCCGGAATTCTGGAGATCGAAGCCGGCGCCATACTCGTCTTCGATATTCCCCTGCCCCACGAAGGACAATACCGGTTTGAAATCTCCGTAGACAATCAACTCGATACAGTAGTTCCCCTGACGGCATCACAGCGTATAGGACCCGTCGATGTGGAGGGTACTCAGCTACACTGACTTAACCGCAGAGATTCGGTGCCTACAAATTGACGTCACTTTCACGCCATAAATGGTTTCTCGTTTGCGGAATCGTAGTTCTTACCGGGCTCGCCTACGGTCTCGACGGCTATCCTCTGCTGAACCCGGACGAAGGAAGAAACGCCGAGGTCGCGAGAGAGATGGCCGAGAGCGGCGATTATGTGGTGCCACGTCTCAACACGGCCCCATACCTCGATAAACCCGTCTTGTTCTTCGCTTCCGCTGCCGTCAGCATTCGGTTGTTTGGGGCCACAGAAGTAGCGGTACGACTCCCTTCTCTGCTGTTCACCATAATGACGGTCAGCTTACTGTTTTGGTTTGCGCTAAGAGAGTTTGGATTTGAAGGGGCCGTAACAGCAGCTGTTGTAACCGCCGCGTCACCGCTCGTGCTGGGGTTTGCGCGCACTGTAATATTCGACGCTTCCCTTACTTTCTTCGTCACACTTACAATTCTCTCTTTCTATCGCGCGTTCGATGCCTACCGACAGCGTGAACCGGAGAATTTGGCCCGCGTTCAGGCAAGCATGCGGTGGACGGTTCTCGCGTGGGCTGCAATGGCCGCGGCAGTTTTGACGAAGGGGCCGATCGGAATGGCATTACCTCTCATGATAGCCGTTGCCTATGCCACGTTTTCCAGAGAGTGGCGTCCGCTGGCCAACCTGATAGCTGTGTTGTTGTTTGTTAGCATTCTCTTGCCGTGGATCGTGGCGGTAAGCCGCGAGGAACCAGGATTCCTTCGTTACGCCCTGGTAACCGAAACGTTCACACGCCTGACGACCCCTGAGTTCCGTCGCACAGGACCTCTTTGGTACTTCGTGCCCATTTTGATTGCTGCGTCGTTCCCTTGGTCAGCAGCCGTTCTGGGAGGCTGGCGTACGCAATCCGTACTCGGCGCTAAGGGCCACCGTGACTTGCTTACAGTCTACGTGTTAATGTGGATCATTATCCCATTTGTGTTTTTTTCGTTGTCGCAGTCCAAAAGACCGCAGTACATTCTTCCGCTGATACCAGCCGTAGGGCTGCTGCTCGCCCGGATATGGAGTCTCAGCGCGGTGAGACTTCCCGGAGCCCGCGCCGCAGCCGTTGCCCTGGGGATACTAGGTGTTCTTTTTCTCACCATTAGTCCTGTATTCGCGCACGCCTTTGGAGCAAGCGACGCCGTCGCAATCCATATACCTGCGACGGGCGTCATGCTCGGCAGTATCTGCGTAGTCGCTTCACTGGCAGTTGGCTTCGCCGGTGAACGAAGGGCTTTGGTATTACTGGGGCTGGCTCTGCCGGTCTCTTCGATTCCGTTTATCAGCGGCCGCCTGATGACAAGTATCGGTAAAGAAAGATCGAGTTATGACATGGCGCGTGCACTTGCACCACATCTTACATCCGAAACCGAGATTGTTGGCGTCAGCACGTATCCGCTGGGACTTTCTTTCTATCTCAATCGAACCATCACACTCGCTACGGAAACGGGTAGCGAACTGACCAGCAACTATGCGGTACGCCATCCGGAAAGCTGGAGAACAAGTCCGGGAAGGACGTTCACCGGTGCTCGAGAATGGAGGGAAGCACTCTCACACTGCAGCCAGATTCAGATCTTCATCGTTCATCGAGACAATGAAGAGGCACGATCTCTTCTGCGCGAACGTTTGCCGCTGCTAGCAGCACATGGGGAACTCGAGTCCTATGGTCCGTGCGAACCTATCGAGTTCGTGTACCGGGATGCAGCCAACGCAGAAGTACACTTTGCGTTCTAGTTGCTAGCGTCATCATGTGTGGCATCTACGGTATCTTTTCGCTGGCCGACGGACCTCCCCCCGACCGCAGTCTCGCTACGCCGATGGCAGACTCGCTCCGCCACCGCGGACCCGATAGCCACGGTGTACTTGAAAGCACCCGCGCGTTCCTCGGGGTCGACCGGCTGCGGATCGTCGATGCCTCGGAAAAAGCAGATCAACCCTTTCAAGATCTTTCCGGCAAGTTGTGGCTAGCGGGAAACGGCGAGGTCTACAACGCGAACGACCTACGCAGCCGGTTCGACAGTTATCCGTTTCGGTCAAACTCCGATATTGAGACAATCCTTCCGGTCTTCCTGCAATACGGCACGCCGGGCTTCAGCCACCTGGACGGCAAGTTCGCGGTAGTGCTTTGGAACGATGTTGAACGACGACTGACCCTGGCCCGTGATCGAGCAGGCGAAAACCCGCTCTTCTACTCAACAGTCGGCAACCAAGTAATAGTGGCCTCAGAGATTCAGGCCCTGCTGATCCATCCCGGTGTCTCACGCAGCATCGATGGTACCAGCCTACGACAGTTCTTCGAGTTCGGTTTTATTCACGAACCACGAACGATCTTTCGCGACGTGAAGCGCGTAGAGTCCGGAACAGCTCTCTCGTTCAAGTTCGGGAGCACGGAGCAGAACTCGTTTTGGAAGCCCAATTCAACTGCCGCGCGTGACACGGACTTTAGCAGCTCTGCACGAGAGCTTGTTTCGTTGCTCCGTGAATCCATTTCTCGACAAATTGAAACCGCGGAGCCTCTCGGAGTCTTCACGAGCGGAGGCGTGGATTCATCTCTCCTCGTGGCCCTGGCTGCGGAGATCCGCGATCCTGCAACGATCCGTACGTTCAGCGTTCGGTTTCCAGACAGGTCGTTTGATGAAAGCCGCTACGGCCGCAGAGTCAGCCATCTTTTCAGAACTCAGCACCTTGAAGTAACGGCGGATGCAGACGGTTTGAGTCGGGCGTTTGAGTCCGTGACACGCGATATCGCCGAACCGATTGCCGATCCAGCGATTTTACCCACTTATCTACTGGCAGAGGCGGCTTCGGCAAAGACCCGAGTCGCGCTGTCTGGTGAGGGTGCAGACGAACTCTTTGGAGGATACCCTACGTATCTGGGACACCTTTATGCAGCGGACCTCGACCGCCTTCCGCCGGCAGCCGTGCGGATCCTTGCAAGGATACTTGGCGCCCTGGGGCCTTCTAACAAGAAGGTTCCGCTACGCTTTCTCTTGAAACGGTTCCTGGCATCACATCGTACTGGAAGCTGGGACCGCCATATGAGCTGGTCTGGACTTTCCGGAGCCAGATTGTTGGAGATCGGCCCCCCCGAGGGAGCTGAAAAGACAGTCGAACATAGCCGGGAGGTAGCTAGTATTACTGAACTGATGATCTCTGACTATGTGGGTTATCTCAGAAACAATTTACTGGTAAAGGTGGACCGAACAACTATGCTGCACTCTATGGAGGCCAGGACACCGTACTTGGACCGGAACCTGACGGAGTTTGCGTTCTCGATGCGAGACAGTCACAAAGTGAGAGGCCTGACTACAAAGAGAATTCTCAAGAAGGCGGCGGCTGAAGTACTTCCCCGCTCCATCGTGCATCGCCGTAAACGAGGACTGAGCGTCCCGATCGCCAACCTCATCAACGGAGCACTAAGACAGCGCGTCGACCGCTTGCTCTCCCGTTCACACATCAAAGGCCAGGGCCTGTTTCGCCCAAATCGCGTTCTAGAGCTACTTTCCATGTGCCGCTCAGGTCAATCTGATGAGTGGCGCTCGCTGTGGGCACTAATTGCGTTTCAGGCATGGCACGAGAGATGGGCAAACGGAACATAAACCGGAAAGCGAGAGATGGACCGAAACGAAGCCCTAGCACTAATGCACGAGTATACAGAGTCGGATGCTCTCCGCAAGCATATGTACACCGTCGAATTAACAATGCGGGCGTACGCGCGTCATTATGGGGAGGACGAAGAGACTTGGGGTATAACCGGCCTGCTGCATGATTTCGACTATGGGCGCTACCCAAACGACGCACACTCCCCCACGGAGGAGCACCCGGCGTTTGGCGTGGGAGTGCTCCGCGAAAAAGGCGTAAGTGAAGAAATTCTCGAAGCGATCCTCGGACACGCGACGTACACGGGTGTCTCCCGCAATTCACTCATGTCGAAGGTTTTATTCGCAGTCGACGAACTCTGTGGCTTCTTGGTTGCCTGCGCTCTAGTCAGACCTTCGCGCAGCTTCAAGGATATGAAGGTGAAAAGCGCCAATAAGAAGCTGAAAGACAAAGCTTTTGCGCGAGGTGTGAATCGGGACGAAGTTAGGCAAGGAGCTGAGGAACTTGCAGTCGATCTAAGCGAACATATACAGTTTATCATTGATGCGCTCGGACCGGACGAAGAAATACTAGGTCTGGGAAGCCCTAGCGAACAACAGGATTAGGAATGACTTCGACGCAGTATTCGGACTTTAGAACGGGTGAAACACCCGAAGCTGGTACCATCATTCTTACGCACAAACTGGTAAGAGAATTTCAAATGGGATCTGAAGTAGTTCATGCGCTTCAGGGAGTCAGCATCCGCATACCGGAGAACGAGTTTACCGCCATCATGGGTCCGTCAGGATCCGGAAAATCAACCCTCATGAATCTGCTGGGGTGCCTGGACTCTCCGACCTCGGGAGAGTACTGGCTAAACGGCCAGAAAGTCAGCGAATTAAACGACGATCAGTTGGCTGCGATTCGCAACAAGGAAATCGGTTTTGTCTTTCAGACATTCAACCTGCTTCCCAGGGCAACCGCACTTCATAACGTCGAGCTGCCGCTAATTTATGGCGGCATTCGATCTCAGCAACGGAAGGAACAAGCCGAGTCGGCGTTGGAGAGCGTCGGTTTGAGCGACCGGATGGAGCACAAACCGAGCGAACTGTCGGGAGGGCAGCGTCAGCGCGTTGCGATTGCGCGTGCTCTTGTCAACAATCCCAGCATGATCCTGGCTGACGAGCCCACTGGAAACTTGGACAGTACTACCAGTCAGGAGATCATGGACGTTTTTCTCTCGCTCCACGCGTCAGGACAGACGATCGTGGTAATCACGCACGAAGCCGACATAGCGAAACACGCCCAACGGCAGATTCATCTCAGAGATGGCTTCATCGAAAAGGACTTTAAGGTCAACGGCGACATCTAGTCGACAGCGGCTTCCCTGGTGCGTAACCAGCGCAGCCGTTCTCTAATCTGGATCGAGTGGTGCCTGCAATGCACGAAATGAAAACGAATCCACTCCGGCAAGTTGAGATCACCCATTATCGGATGCGCCACAAAGACGGCTACCTGTTTTTCCTCCGGCCATTCGTCCAGAATGCGCTCGATTCGTTCCACTCCCATTCTGAATTGCGCCTGAATCTCTTCGGGCTCAGGTCTCTCCCCGGGTGTGACTACCTTGGGGCTCTTTAACCCTCGAGGAATCCTGCCGACACCCAGAAGCAGGTGGCGCAGCAGCGACTGCTTGGGGGTGGCTCGCCGCTCCATGTTTTCTTTCCCAGCTCTAGCCTCGAACGTCACACCAACGAGATCCACACCCACAGCGAGGTGACTTAGGATCTGAGCGATAGTCCACTTTCCATCTGGAGCTCGATGCCATTCGTTATCGTTAACCGATCGCAGCGGATCCAGGATCATGGGCTCGAGCCGCCCGAGCTGACGTCTGACCTTCACGAACCCACCACCGCTATGCACTCGATTTCCACTCTGGCACCCAAGGCCAGCCCACTGCCGGCTACAGTTGATCGAGCCGGAGGATTGTCAGCGAAGAACGATGCATACACCCCATTCATTAGCGAGTACTCTGCGATGTCGGCCAGAAACACCGTGCATTTGACAACCTGTTCCAGCGAACTGCCTGCGTATTCCAGCACTGACCTTATGTTATCGAGCGTCTGACGAGTCTCCACCTCAATGCCTCCCTCAACCAACTGAGTGGTTCCGGGCACCGTTCCAATCTGTCCCGATAGGTATAGTGTACTTCCGACGCGTACAGCCGACGAGAATGGCAGTCCCGGCGGCAAGCCGGGAGCATTGATGACTTCCCGCTGCTGCGCTAATACGGCGACGGGCATAATGAACAGCATCGCAATCGTTGCACTCGAGATCGATAACGCCGGGATCCGATTCATCTACTCTCTCCTAAGCTTCCTCGGCGTCGTAAAGAGCATCAATTATCGAGTTGTAGAGCTTGCCTTTTTCGGTAAGTTCGCCCGTGTCCGGATCCTTCTGTATGTACCACTGACACATCTCCTCCATGGCCATGCGCTCGTCTCCCGTGAGGGAAATTGACCACGCACCGTCCACGGATTCCGCCTTCTCGACGCTTTCCAGCAGATTGGCAGGGGCTTCCGGCGTATCCCTGATTGCGTTCACCATCTCACTAGACATAGTTACCTGCATCCCATCCTCCCAATCATTGCTACGGATTCTCTGTCCTGGGAATCACACTTGTAACGGCAATCTTCCAGGAACCTCCGGTCTTCAGAAAGATTCGCTCGGACCAACCCGAACTCGTATCGCCGGCTATCACAACTGTGTACGGATACGCTCCATAGACCACTCCGGGAGCTATCCAGACCAACGTGGGTACGCCGGCGATCAAAGTATCCGGCCATTCACTGTCAGCACGACGTTCTTCAGCGAACCGGATGAAGCCTCTGGCGATACTATCTGGTCCCGCCACGACGAAATCGGGAGAGTTGAGGTACGACGAGAGATAACCTTCGGTATCTTGCTGATGTATCGCACCGATGTTCGTTTGGAACGCAGCGGCCGCGCCAATAAGGTCTTGCTGTCTAATCTCCTCCACATTCGGCACCGCACATCCAATCACCGAGAGACCCAGAGCCAACCCACATATTCGCGCTGTCATTTTCCCCGACTCCTCCTGCAGAGCGTTAATCCTCCCTGGGCTCCCTCCACTCGGTCTCAAATGCCCAATGATCCACCTCCTCGATCCTCGCCGTGCTCGGCGACGTCGTCGCCTGCAACTCCGTAGCAACCCGCTCGACTGCACGCATCACACGAAGGATATTGCGTCCGGTGAACTGATGGATTTCCTCGTCCTCCCAACCCCGTGCGAGCAGCTCCGCTATTAGATCGGGGAATGTGGACACATCTTCCAATCCTATCGGCGTACTGCCGATACCGTCCAGATCAGCTCCGATACCGACGTGGTCAATGCCGGCAACATCCCTTATGTGTTCAATGTGATCGGCGACCGTCTCGATACCTGGGAGAGGCCTTTCGTTCGCCTCACGCCACACCTCGAACAAGGCCTGAGATGCCTCACCTTCACCCATCGCCTCCACCAGACTGTCCCTCACCAAACTCGATCGTTCTTCCCATTCGTACGTGGGCAGATAGATGAATGAAGTTACGTAATTAACCATCAATACGCCGTCATTTTCAGCAACCGCCCTCAAAACGTCGTCGGGGACATTTCTACGATGGGGAGTGAAGTGTCGCGCGGATGAATGTGAAAAGATTACCGGCGCGTGCGTGACCCGCAGCACATCCCACATCGTAGAGTCGGAAACGTGGGAGAGATCAACCATCATTCCCAGCCTATTCATCTCGTGTACTACTTCCTCACCGAACGCAGTAAGGCCTCCGTGTTCTAGCGAGTCGGTCGACGCATCCGCCCAGTCAGTGTTGCGGGAATGAGTGAGTGTCATATATCGCACGCCGCGATCGTAGAACTGGCGCAGCAGGCCGAGGGAGTTCTCTATTATGTGTCCGCCCTCCAGGCCTATGAGCGACGCCACGCGTCCCGACTCAAATGCGGCTACGACTTCATCAGCAGTACCTGCAAACTCGAGATCGTGGTAACGCTCAACCATCTGATGAATGAAGTCGACCTGTTCCATGCCCACGCGTGGTGCGCCCCTGTGGTGAAACGAACTCGGCACGTATGCCACCCAGAACTGGCCGCCAACGAGACCCTCCCTCAACCTGGGGATATCCGTCATCGTGCTGTCCTGTCGTTGGGCAATATCGAGCGAATCCAGACCCAGGCCGTAATTGATTCTCGCTTCCCAGGGCAAATCGTTGTGACCGTCTATCAGAGGAGACTCGCGTAGGAGTTCACGCGCGCGCTCTAAATATTCTGTGCGATCCGTTTGGGCAATGAGAATTCCGGGCACCATACCCAGAAGAATGACTGGCACGGAAGATGCGAAGACATGTCTACGCATTTTGATCCTCGGAAAGGCGCTTATCACCGTCGTACCCCGAGCATTCGTTGACCGGCGTCATGGGATACTTCGGGTACTCCGCGTATCGCTCCGAGAGGGTACAAAGCCAAAAAACCGATTGCCTCCTGTTGGTTATCTTACGGCTGTGTTTGCACGATGCACACAGGCCGGCTGAACTCTCGAAGTCGGTAGCTTTTACTCTCACGGCATCGCGAAGCTCTGGTAAAGTGATTAAATTAGCACATTATGGATCAAATTACCTGCCTGCGTTGTGGCAAAGAAGGCGAGCAGCTCCAGGCACCACCTCTGCCCACCGAAATCGGCGATCGTATCTACGACTCGATATGCGGCACTTGTTGGGACGAGTGGTTACAGCACCAGACCGCTCTTATCAATCACCACTCGCTAAATCTTCTCGATGCCGAAGCGAGAAAGTTCCTTACCAAACAAGTGGAAGTG
>JACZUR010000052.1 GCA_022573095.1 Gemmatimonadota bacterium
TTGGTGTTTCGCAGTCGATTAAGGTTTCGGACTTCATTAGGAACACTGCCACTCGGATCAGGGCGGTGGCTGTCAACTTCAGTGGGCTAACCAATCTGATACGCGCGGGCGATTCGATTTACGTTCTCGACGAAAACCTGAGACTGACCGGTACGATAGGTGGATCTGGGACTAATCCTGGTATGGATCTTAATTTCGACCATGCTTTTGATGCCAACGCCCGGGGTACCGGTTCGGACGCCCGGGTGGTGTTTGCGGCGAGAGACGACCCCAATATAGACGTGTTCGACACGTTCTTTTTTGGACGCATTGCCACAGTGCCGATCAAAAATCCTGTGACCGGCCCGCTTAGGGTAGCCAGGCTTCCCTCAGGCGAACAGTTGCTGGTCGCGGTTACAGATTTTGGAATCGTGACGGTTACGCTTCCGGCGATTACGAATCCCAATCCGTCGAGCTGGTGGGGTACCGTGCCTGGAAGGTAGTTCAGAGGTTCGCGGTTCGAGATCCACTGTGACCAACCCGGCCTCTGGCCGGGTTGGTCTTTTGGCATTATTGAGGTAAAGATGTTTTTCTTGGGAGCGAGATGATTCGATTTACCACAGCGGGCGAGTCGCACGGCAAAGCGCTGGTCGCTATAGTCGATGGTATTCCGGCGGGGATGCCTCTGCTGGCGTCCGACATCGACACACAACTGCGGCGCAGGATGTTCGGCTACGGTCGCGGCGCCCGGATGAAGATAGAGGAGGATGCAGCCGAGATACTGAGTGGGGTCAGGGCGGGCGAGACGTTGGGGTCCCCGATCGCGCTGCTAATCCCCAATAAGGACTGGGAGAACTGGACCGACATAATGGCAGCGGAGCCGCTCGAAGGGGATTCGGAAGGCCGGCGCCGCAAAGTCTTGCGACCGCGTCCCGGTCACGCCGACCTCGTCGGCGTACTCAAGTACGGCAGAAAGGACGCGCGTGACGTCTTGGAGCGAGCGAGCGCGAGGGAAACGGCGGCGCGGGTGGGCTGTGGTGCGGTATGCCGAAAGCTCCTTGGCGAGCTGGGTGTCGCGGTTGGCAGTCACGTCGTCGAGATCGGCTCGATCAGATCCGATGTTCAGTCTTTACCGGATGACATCAACTCGGCTGCCGACGAGTCGCCAGTCCGCTGTCTCGATCCCGAAGCAAGCGCGGCGATGGTTAGCCTGATCGATAATGCCAAGAAAAAGGGTGACACACTCGGTGGAATTGCAGAGGTGGTTGTGACCGGCCTGATGGTGGGATTGGGATCGTACGTCTCTTGGGATCGCAAACTCGACGGCCGGCTGGCACAGGCCCTCATGTCGATACACGGTGTTAAGGGTGTTGAGATCGGTTTGGGATTCGAGGGTGCCCGAAAACACGGTTCTGAGGTTCACGACGAAATCGAGCGTGGCGGAGAGCCGCGAATGGGAGGGTTCAACCGGCCCACCAACAGGGCAGGAGGGTTGGAGGGTGGAGTAACCAATGGCCAGCCTCTGGTGTTGCGTGCCGCCATGAAACCGATATCCACTCTCATGCGGCCGCTCAATACGGTCAATCTCGCAACGGGTGAAGTTGCGAAAGCGCAATCCGAAAGATCGGATGTGACAGCCGTTCCGGCGATGGGTGTTATAGCCGAGGCGATGGCAGCCTTCATTATTGCCGATGCGCTGCTGGAGAAGGTAGGTGGCGACAATATGGTGGACATCAAGACGAACATCGCGTCCTACATCGCACGGTTGAACTCGGGTTCGGTCGGCGCGGAAACTGTGGAGTGAAGCGCAACGTCATATTGATTGGTCTCTCCGGGTCCGGTAAAACGACCGTCGGCGCGGCGGTCGCCGGTATGATCGGTGGGGGGTTCTGCGACTGCGATGAAGCGATAGAAAAGAAGCTAGGGCAAAGCATAGTTGAAATCTTTGCCGAGCAAGGTGAAGCAGCGTTCAGGCGTGTTGAAGAGGAGTTGATGAACGAAGCTATCTTGGACGGGGTGCCCGGGGTCATTGTGCCCGGGGGAGGATGGTGCGTCCAGGGTGAGAACATGTCCGTTGCTCTCCGCAGCGGTTTGACGGTTTATCTGCAAGTGGCGCCCGCCGAGGCCATCGAGCGGCTGAACAAAAGCGCACCCCGCCCGCTATTGGGTACGCCAGACTCCGCGGTGGTATTGAGCGCTCAGTTGGATTCTCGGCGCGAGGTATACGAACGCAGTGAAGTCGCGGTGGATACGAACGGTAAGGAACCGCAACGAGTGGCGTTGACAGTTGCGAACCTTGCGCGCAAGTTGGCTGGGTGGTAAGTATCTGCCCCTTGGGAACGGGCCATTTGGACAGTTGGAATGGCCCTAAGTCATTGTGTCGCAGTTGGTTATGACGGTAGGAGCGCCGGACGGAAGCGGTAGGCCGACTATTCGAATGAGGAAAGCAGTAATTCCTTAGAGCAGCCCCCTTCTCGGGCGGTCGAAAGATCGAGTATGACGAAGAAGAAAAATCTGGTAATCGTTGAATCGCCCACAAAGGCTAAGACCATCTCCAAGTATCTGGGGAAAGGATATACGGTCAAGGCGACCGTGGGTCATATTCGCGATCTTCCCAAGCGCGAGCTGGGAGTAGATATCGATGCCGGTTTTGTTCCCAAGTATGTCACGATCAGGGGCAAGGGTAAGATGCTCACCGAACTGCGCAACGCGGCGAAATCCTCCGCCGAGATCTTTCTTGCGACGGATCCTGACCGGGAAGGCGAGGCGATCGCATGGCACGTAGCCGACCAGCTTGGTGACAACGGCAATGTTCACCGGGTGCTGCTCCACGAGATTACCAAGGACGCGGTCGCCGAGGCCCTGGGGAACCCGACGCGGATCGACGACAACAAAGTGGAGGCTCAGCAGGCGCGCCGCATTCTCGACAGGCTCGTGGGTTACAAGGTGAGCCCGCTGCTGTGGAAGTCGGTCAAGACCGGCCTCTCGGCTGGGCGTGTGCAGACGGTGGCGCTGCGTCTGATCGTCGAGCGCGAGAGCGAGATCAGAAAGTTCAAGCCGAAGGAATATTGGAGCATTGAAGCTGAGCTCCTTGCCAAGAAAAAGCAGTTCGCAGCCAAACTTCACAAGGTCGACGGCAAGAAACCTCAGTTGCATAGAAAGGTTGAAGCAAAGTCTGTCGTCGACGCTATTAAGGGCAGGCCGTTTGCCGTTACGTCTGTGTCCCGGCGCGAACGCCGCCGAAACCCGGCCGCCCCGTTCACTACGAGTACGTTGCAACAGGAAGGGTCCAAACAGCTCAGATTCTCGTCTGCCCGCACGATGCGAATTGCGCAGCAACTTTACGAAGGTGTGGATCTTGGTACCGAAGGGGCGGTCGGTCTTATCAGCTACATGCGTACGGATTCGACGCGCGTCTCCCCCACCGCTCTCGAGGCGGTACGCGGCTATATAGGTCGCAACTATGAGAAGGGTAGCTTACCGAAAACTCCGAACACGTACCCGGCTAAGAAGTCGAGAGTGCAGGACGCGCACGAAGCGGTACGCCCGACCGACGTCGGACAAACGCCCAAGTCGATCAAGAAGCACCTCACTTCAGATCAATTCAAACTCTATCAGTTGATCTGGCAGCGCTTCGTCGCTTCACAGATGACTCCAACCGTCTATGATACAACTACTATCGACTTTGAAATCGGTCGCTACCTCTTCAGATCCACCGGCTCTGTGGTGAAGTTCGATGGTTACCGCGTCGTATATCAAGAGGCGCGCGAAAAAGAAGAAGAGTCAACATGGGACGATCTCTCTCCTGTTCCGGCGCTGGAAGTTGGAGACGAAGCGAAAGTGGAGGCGATAACACCCCACCAACACTTCACCGAACCGGCGCCGAGATTCAGCGAGGCCAGCCTCGTCAAGGAACTCGAAAAACAGGGCATCGGGCGGCCGAGCACTTACAGCTCGATAATTTCCACGCTGAAAGGCCGGATGTACGTCCAGCTGGAGGATCGTCGATTCCACGCGACGGATCTGGGTGAAACGGTGTCTCGTCTCATGGTTGGAAAATTCCCCAATATCTTCAACGTCGAGTTCACTTCGGAGATGGAAAACGAACTCGACAAAATCGAAGCGGGCGAACAGAGTTGGCAGCAGGTTCTCACCAATTTCTATAAGCCGTTCAAGGAGGCCCTCGAGGGGATCGACACTGATGAACTGATCCGCGAGATCCACGATGTCGAGGGGATCGAGAAGGAGCCCTGCCCGGAGTGCAGCGGTACTTTAACCGTCAAGAGCGGCCGGTTCGGACCGTTCATCGCATGCAGCAACTATCCGGATTGCAAGTACACTAAGAAACTGGGAAAAGAAAAACAGCCAGACGAGCCGACTGATGAAATCTGCAAGGAGTGCGGTTCTCCGATGGTCAAGAAGATGGGTCGTTACGGTCAGTTCCTCGCGTGTACGAAGTACCCAGCCTGCAAACACACGCGGTCGCCGTCACTTGGAGTGAAGTGCCCGAACTGCGCTAAGGGAGATCTGATAGAACGTCGTACCCGCAAGGGCCGCAGCTTTTTCGGCTGTTCGTCGTATCCCGAATGTGATTTTTCCAGCTGGTACCGGCCCGTGCCTGATAGCTGTCCCGAATGCAACTATCTCGGGGCCGAGTCTCGCTCGACCAAGGCGCGGGGCGAGTATCGCGTGTGTCTGAAGTGCAAGAACAAATTCACCGTTGAGTCGAGCGCCGCTTACGTAGCAAGCGAGTGAGCGTAACCGTTGTCGGCGGTGGACTCGCGGGTTGCGAGGCCGCCTGGGCCCTAGCTCAGAGAGGGCACAGGGTTACCGTCCACGAAATGCGGCCGGCTCGTAGTACTCCGGCCCACCAGACCGACAAATTAGCCGAAATAGTCTGTACAAATTCCTTCAAGTCAACCGAGGTAACCAACGCTCACGGCCTGCTCAAAGCTGAGTTGCGGATGTTGGGCAGCCTGTTGATGGAGGTTGCCGACCTGGTCAGGATTCCGGGCGGCGCCGCTCTCGTGGTTGACCGGAGCGCGTTTGCTGCGGAGGTGACCGAGAGGATCAGGTCACACCCGTTGATAGAGGTTGTCACCGAAGAGGTTACCGAACTGCCATCTTCGGGAATCGTAGCGACCGGTCCTCTCACGTCCGATGCCTTGGCCGATACAATTCAGAAACGCTTGGGAGTGGAATCGCTGGCCTTCTTCGATTCGATAGCGCCGATTGTCGGTGCCGAGTCGCTCGATACGGAGAAGCTGTACCGGCGCTCCCGTTACGGCAAAGGCGACGGTGACGACTATCTCAACGCTCCCCTGACCGAGCAGGAGTACTATTCGTTTGTCGATGCGCTGATTGAGGGCGACCAGTTCTCGGCCCACGATTTCGACAAAGTACCGTACTTTGAAGGTTGCTTGCCCATAGAAGAGATGGCGCGTCGCGGCAGGGATACGCTACGCTTCGGTCCGATGAAGCCGGTTGGGCTCGAGGACCCTAGATCGGGAGAGAAGCCGTTCGCCGTGGTGCAATTCCGCATGGAGGATCGAGCGGCCCAAATGTGGAACATGGTAGGATTTCAGACCCGGCTCAGAATACCCGAGCAAAAGAGAATCTTTAGCACGATTCCCGGCATGGAGAACGCGGAGTTCCTCAGGCTTGGAAGTATTCACAGAAATACCTATCTCAATTCTCCCAGTACGCTTTCGCCGCATCTGACCCTACGCGACGGTGCTACTCTATTCTTTGCTGGACAGATCGTAGGAGTGGAAGGCTATACGGAATCACTCGCTTCGGGGTTACTGTGCGGGATCAACATGAGTCGCATGTTACACGGACAAGATCCGATCGTGCCGCCTGCGGAAACGATGCTGGGCGGCCTGCTGGCGTACGTCCACAATTGCGATCCACAGCATTTTCAGCCGATGAATGCTAACTTTGGTTTGTTGAGTCCGTTGGAAAAGAGGATTCGAGACAGGAAGCTCAGACGTGAGGCACTGGCTAAACGGTCTCTGGAAGCGATGAGAGACTTCGCAGATCGAGTTCGAGATATATCCGTATGACTCCACCGCGGTCGACGGAACCACGCGCGGAAGTATTCGAGTTCCTCGATTATCTTGAAAAAGAGCGCAACGACTCTCCCAATACGGTGAAATCCTACGGGCGGGATTTAAGATTGTTCCAGCAGTTTTGCGACGGATATTTCGAGGTTGGATCAGAGTGGAAGTGGGAGGATGTGGATAGGCTTGCCGTGCGGAGTTTCATGGGAGAGCTGGATCGCACGGGCCTAGCACGAAGGTCGGTAGCTCGTTCGGTGTCGGCGTTACGGACGTTCTACAAGTTCTTGGGTGCTCGCTATGGGCTGCAAAGTAATCCGGCCCTTGCCGTGCGGCTGCCGAAGGTGCCAAAACGGCTTCCGGCGTACCTAGACAGATCGGGCATCGAAGTCCTGTTCCAGTTGGCCGAGTCGGGTGCTCAAAATGGCGGGTTCAAGGAAGTGCGCAACCTGGCTATCCTTGAACTGTTTTACAGTACTGGGATGAGGCTGAGTGAATTAGTTGGCCTCAATATGTCCAACTTGGATCTGATTTCAGATCAACTCAAGGTCAGGGGCAAGGGTCGTAAGGAGCGCATTCTACCGATAGGAGGCCGTGCGGTTCAGAGCCTGCGCCGGTATATAGAACTGAGAAGCGAACTCCTGAGCGAGATAAAGAGTCGAACAACGGACAGAGGAGCGGTGTTCCTCTCGGTGAAAGGCAGAAGGCTAATGGCGCGAGGAGTCCAGTATGCCGTTTGTGGAATGCTGCGCCTGGTCGATAAGCGGGCGGAACTAAAGGTTCACAGCATAAGACACAGCTTTGCCACGCATCTCCTCGATGCCGGAGCCGACCTGCGCGCTGTACAGGAACTACTCGGCCATTCGTCGCTGAGCACCACGCAGATCTACACACACACCAGTGTCGAAAGACTAAAGAAGGTGTACCAGAAGTCGCACCCCAGGGCTTAACCGGCGCGAGTCGCCAATACCAAGATAAAACCGTAATGAATACTTCAATGAGAATACACGCGACTACTATCATTTCGGTTCGACGGGATGGAAAGGTAGCGCTTGGCGGAGACGGTCAAGTGACATTTGGGGACACAGTCATGAAGGCCAACGCGAACAAAGTGCGAAAGTTGAGCAACGGAACCGTTCTCGCCGGCTTTGCCGGCGCTGCGGCTGATGCGTTCACTCTGTTTGAAAAATTCGAGGAAAAGTTAGAAAGATATCCCGGCAACCTCCCACGCGCGTCGGTAGAGCTGGCTAAGGACTGGCGTAGTGACAGAGTGCTGAGAAGACTCGAGGCGCTGCTCGTGGTTACGGGGCACGAACATACTTTCGTAATCAGCGGCAGTGGAGAGCTAATTGAGCCCGACGATGGTCTCATCGCTATCGGGAGTGGAGGAAACTATGCGCTGGCCGCGGCGCGCGCTCTTTGTAATCACTCGAAAATGACCGCCAGAGAGATAACTGAGGAGAGTTTGCGGATTGCCGGTGAGATATGTGTTTACACGAACTCCAACATCACCGTGTTGGAACTCGATTGAGTTCGGGGAGCCAGGATGATAGACATGCCCCAGGAAACTGAAGAACAGGCCAAGACCGCAGAAGACTCGCACAGTGGCGAGGGGGAACGGTCACCGTGGCTCGACGAACTTACGCCCCGCGAGATAGTTGCGGAGCTCGATCGCTACATCATAGGCCAGGATGAGGCGAAGCGAGCGGTTGCTATCGCCATGAGGAACAGGTGGCGCAGGCTCAAAGCACCGGAGGACATCAGAGCCGAGATATTGCCCAACAACATCATCATGATCGGTCCTACTGGTGTAGGTAAAACAGAAATCGCGAGACGACTCGCGCGACTGTCGGGCGCGCCGTTTGTGAAGGTGGAAGCGTCGAAGTTCACCGAGGTTGGGTACGTCGGACGCGATGTTGAGTCGATGATCCGTGAGCTGGTTGACTCGTCCATCAACATGGTGCGCGGGGATCGCGAGGACGAAGTTCTTCCCATCGCGCAAGAACGGTCAGAGGAACGGTTGCTTGACCTGCTGCTGCCTCCGCCCACGGAAGACGAACTCAAGGATGAAACTGAGCGGTCTGCGGACGGAGATGCTGCGGACGAAGCTGGAAGATTCGTTGTGTCCGAGTCAGGCGAAGTTGAGAAAGATTCGGCCGACAGAAATTCAATCAGAGAACGGTACCGCCGGACGAGGGAAAAGCTCCGCAAGCTCCTGAATGACGAGAAACTGGAGGATCGGGAGGTAGAGATTGAGATCGCTCAGCATGGACTTCCCATCTTTGAGTTCACGCAGTCGCTGCAGGGCGGCGAGGGGATGGAAATAAACCTGGGGGAGATGCTTCAAGAAATGTTGCCCAAGAAGACGAAGCGCAGAAACGTCAAGGTCTCGGAAGCCCGCCGCATTCTCCTGGACGAGGAATTGAAGAAGTTGATTGACATGGATGACGTCGTTAACGAGGCGCTCGATCGGGTGGAGAATAACGGAATTGTCTTTGTGGATGAGATCGACAAGGTTGCCGGCGAACGTGGAACGGTGGGTCCGGACGTATCGAGAGAGGGCGTACAGCGGGATCTGCTGCCCGTTGTCGAGGGTTGTACCGTCCAGACCAAGTACGGATACGTACGTACAGATCACATTCTGTTCATCGCGGCCGGGGCTTTTAACGTCTCTAAACCGTCAGACCTAATACCTGAACTTCAAGGCCGTTTTCCCATTCGCGTTACACTGTCGCCGCTCACGGAGGCTGACTTTGTACGAATCATGACCGAACCAGAGAATTCTCTAACGAAACAGTACCAAGCACTCTGCGCCTCCGACGGAGTCTCTCTGGAGTTCACCGATGAAGGCATAGCCGAAGTGGCTAAGATTGCTCGAACCGCCAACGACCAAATGGAAAATATAGGAGCGCGACGGCTGCACACTGTCATGACCACGCTGCTCGAAGATCTGCTTTTCGACCTTCCGAATGACAAGACAACAAAGGTGGTGTTCGATGCCGATGTGGTGAAGGAACGCCTGCGCAAAGTGGTAGAGGATGAGGATCTTCGTAAGTACATCCTGTAGCAGGCAGCCCAAAACGGCGGCGGCAAATCGCCGTGCACGCTGCCAAATCAGATCAAACAGTGGAATATGACAAAAAGAGATTTTCTCGCCATCGACGACCTTTCGAGCGCGGAGTTGGCAGACCTCATAGCGCTGGCCAGGTCAATGAAGATCGGCCGGTACCGCGAGCGACCACTGGAAGGGAAGACGCTTGCCATGGTCTTCGCGAAGAGTAGTACTCGGACTAGGGTATCTTTTGAAGTGGGTGCCTACCAACTGGGCGGGCACGCGCTGTTTCTGTCTTCACGGGATATCCAACTTGGGCGTGGGGAACTGATTAAGGATACCGCTCGAGTACTATCGAGGTATGTCGACGGAATCATGATCCGCACGTTCGATCATGCGGACGTTGAGGAACTAGCCGGGAATGCATCGGTACCGGTCATTAACGGTTTGACTGATCTCTTGCATCCCTGTCAACTGTTGGCCGACTTGCTGACCATTGAAGAGAGCCTTGGGGGTATCGGTAACCGGGTGGTCGCATGGATCGGGGACGGAAACAATATGGCCAACTCCTGGCTGAACGCGGCGGCGCTCCTTGGATTCGAGTTGCGACTCGCGTGCCCGAAGGATTTCCTGCCTGACGCTGAGATCCTGGCGCGGGCGAAATCAAAAACGAAGGTTCTGGTCACCAGCGATCCATCGGAAGCCGCGGCAGGAGCACATGTCGTGAATACCGACGTGTGGGCGTCGATGGGACAAGAGTCCGAGGCCGAGATGAGAGTGGCTGCCTTTAGAGACTTTTCCGTGACCCCGGAGGTGATGCAATGTGCAGCACAAGATGCGATATTTCTACACTGTTTACCGGCGCATCGCGGCGAAGAGGTTGACGAGGCAGTATTCGAGGGTCCACAGTCGCGGGTCTTTGATCAGGCGGAGAACCGTCTCCACGCGCAGAAGGCTCTCATGGCCACGCTAATGAGTTGAAAGGGAACTAAATGAGCGCGCAAGAATTGAGACGCACACCGTTCTACAAGCTTCACGTGGGGCTCAACGCCAAGTTGATGCCATTTGCCGGGTTCGAAATGCCGGTACAATACGAAGCAGGCATAAATAAAGAGCACCTCGCTGTACGGTCAGGTATCGGAGTGTTCGACGTTTCACACATGGGTGAGTTCGAGTTTTCAGGCCCGGATCGAAACGCGTTTGTGAACCGGCTGACCTGTAACGATGTTGGGGCGCTGGAGCCCGGCCAGGCACAGTACTCAGCTCTGCTTTCCAAGAAAGGAACTTTTATTGACGATTGCGTCGTGTACCGCTTTGACGACCGGCTGATGATGGTTGTGAACGCGGCCAACATTGCGAAGGACTGGGAACATGTAGTGGGGCGCAAGAAGGGGATCAATGTCCGCCTCAAGGACATTTCTGATTCGGTAGGGTTGCTCGCGGTGCAGGGACCGAAGAGCGAAGATCTGCTTCAGTCGCTGACTACCCTCCCTCTCGCACAGATGAAGTACTATCACTTCGACACTGGTCAGGTGGCCGGAGTGGATGTGTTTGTGTCTCGAACGGGGTACACGGGGGAGGACGGATTTGAGATCTACTGCCGGCCGCAGCAAGCGGAAGTGCTGTGGCACGCGCTGGTGGGACATGGGCGGGGTGAACCGGTAGGCCTCGGGGCTCGCGACTCTCTCAGGCTCGAGATGGGATACCCGCTCTACGGAAACGACATCGACGACACAGTTGACCCCTACGAAGCTGGTTTGGGTTGGATTGTGAAACTCAACAAAGGGGTGCCGTTTTCTGGTTTGACCGCTCTCGAAACGGTGAAGGCCAAAGGGCCGGAGCGGAGGCTAACCGGATTTGTAGTCCAGGGGAAAGGCGCTCTGCCGCGGCAAGGTTACGAGGTCTATCTGGGCGACCGGAATGTCGG
>JACZUR010000251.1 GCA_022573095.1 Gemmatimonadota bacterium
TCCGGGCTTCAGTACAGCACACACCCGCAGAGCCAGCACCTATGGCTAAATCTTCCCTCTCCCTGGCGCGCCGACGACTTTACTGCGCAGGCAAGGTTGCGAGGAGTGGCGGTTACGCCTCACGGCGACTTCGTGATCGGGCGAGCACCTGAAAAACATGCCGTGCGACTGTGCCTCGGCTGGCCGTCACAGCGATCGACGCTCGAACGCGGGCTCGCTATCATCGCCGAGACGCTTTCTGCGGCTCCCGAGCCGTATACGTCAGTCGTTTGACTTCATAAATAAGTGTCACGCTTCTCATGGGCGCCGGGGATTTTCCAGCTCGAAGTTCGTTAGCACTTCACCCCGTGCGGCTAGGCCTGAAGCCTGTACCCTACCTTGCGCACAGTGAGGATGTGAACCGGGGTCGCTGGATCGGATTCTATCTTACGGCGTAGCTCCGCGATGTGCGTGTCGACCGTTCTGCTCAGAACGGCGGCCTGATAGCCCCACACTTCCTTCATCAAATCAACGCGGCTTGCCACTGCACCGTCGCGTCCGAAGAGAGCGATCAGAAGATCGTACTCCTTGGGAGTCAGAGCCACCTCTTCCCCACCCCGTTCCACAGTACGGGCGGACTGGTCAATTTCAATGCTACCGAACTGCAGTATCCCCTTAGCGTTCTCCTCAGCGACGCCGCTGACCGACCGTCGTAACAGTGCTTCGACCCTGGCCAAGAGCTCGAGAACCCCGAACGGCTTTGTAACGTAGTCATCCGCGCCCAGCTTCAGGCCCCGCACCTTGTCGGTCTCTTCGCCGCGTGCGGTGAGTATTAGAACTGGATTCGTGAATTCCTGCTCCCGCAGCGAATGGAGGACTCGGTATCCGTCCATCTTGGGAAGCATGAGATCTAGTATCACCAGATCCGGCGGATCATCGATGGCCTGGCTCAGTCCGTCTTCTCCGTTCGGAGCCACGGCAACTTCATAGCCTTCTATCTCGAGGTTGTTGCGCAGCCCGAAAGCGAGATCATCGTTGTCCTCAATAACAAGTATCCGGGTCATGCTATCGCTCCACCTTCACTCGCAATAGCCGGCGCAGGAACATAGCGGTCTAACTCGTCGAGCTTAACTCTCACCGGTGCGCCCCACTGAGACACCGGCAGCGCGATCACGAAGCGCGCCCCTTTCTTCAGATTTGTGACCCAAACCCTGCCACCGTGGAGTTCTGCCAGGTCCCGCACCACAGAAAGCCCGATTCCAGTCCCTGCAACCGCCTGCACGCGCTTGTCGTTTCTCCTCCAGAAGCGTTCCCAAACTCGATCGCGGTCCTGATCGGGAATTCCCGGTCCTTCGTCAGCAACCCAGATAAGTGCGCAGCCATGCGACTGCGTAATACCAACCGTAACGCGCTGTCCATCCGAGCCGTACTTCACGGCGTTGTCCAGCAAGTTGAGGAGCATCTGCTGGATCGCGCTGGGATCAACGTCTGCTATCACATCGGTTCTGAGATCGGTCACAATCTTGACCTGATGAATTTCCGCCAGCGGAGAAAAACCTTCGATCGTTTCCAGCAATAGCGGCACGAGGTTCATCGTCTTCAGCTCGACCTGGCCGACTCCACGCTCGGATTTGGAAAATTGAAGTAAGTTATCTATCAACTGCGTAAGCCGGGTCGTCTCGCGATTGATTATCTGCAGAGATTTATCGCGCTCGGCGTCGTTCCGCACTCTCTGCAGCAGCAGTGTCTCAGCGAACATCCGGATCTGCGCCAGCGGCGTCCGAAGTTCGTGAGAAACGCCCGACACGAAATCGGACCGCAGCCGGCTCAACTCGTGTTCGCGCTTCAGGATGATGAGCGCAACCACGAGCAATCCCACCGTTAGTATGAGAAGACCGGCAAGCATCGGCACTCGTGACTCAGGCAGACCACCGATGATCAACTCGTCGGCGGCATCCAACGCAAGCGCAGCCGTGATGTCGAGTCCGCCGAGGTTGCGGCTGAGTTGGTCGCTCCCCTCGATAGAGGATACGTATCCCGGTCCGCTACGGTACATCTCTTGGCCCGATGGACCAGTAACCGTGACGGCAAGAAGTGAGTCGCGTTCCACTCCGCCCGTCAGAGACGGCGGTAGCAGCGGTCCGTAAGCCGAGGCCATCCGGAAGTGGGGGCCGAGCGCCGAAGATGGACCTCCTACGCCGAAGGCAATCGCCGGATTTCCGTCGCCGTCGGAGGAGACTCTATAGGCAAAGTAATTACCGCCGTCACTGTCAGTGCGGTAGACAACGGCAAAGGGCCACTCGCTGTCGTATGACGACTCGGCATGCGTGCTCAGCGACTCAATGAAGTCTCTCGCCTCAGGGGCTTGGCCGCTAAACTCGACCTCGCGCGACCGGAAGTCATAGCGGAACGTGTAGGCCACTAACGAGGCGGCCTCGCCGGGGATCTCATCGCGGGACGCCGCGGCGGTGATGTCTGCCGCCGTAATCAGAGGCGTTGACGGATTGTCCGCGCCAGCGCGCGCCAGCGCGGCAAACAATGGATTGTACGCCCGATAGGATAGCACGTTGGTGAGACGCTGCCGATACTGCTCCGCCGCCAGTGCAGCGTAATCCCTTAGCACACCCTCGGCAGTTTCGCGGTGGTATTGAGCGCTGGATATAGCGTTGACCGCCAGTACTCCTACCAGCAGCAGCGCGATCAACAGCATCCCTGTCACTGCCGCGGCTTGAGAAATACTGGAACCGAGTCGCTTGCCTGTCTTCATTGAAATCCTGTCACATTGATCATGCTATGCCATTTTTAGGATATCGTCGGAAGGTTTCGCGGGCAACAACATGACACGATCTTGACACAGTTCTGACATAGCCGGTCATCCGACGGAGGCCCGA
>JACZUR010000252.1 GCA_022573095.1 Gemmatimonadota bacterium
GGAGTTACGAGCCGCCCACTGGCTCGACGGGGCGCTTCCGAGGATGTATAGTGTACAATCTGAGGGATGTGCGCCGGTAGTCCGAGCGTACACCGCTGGTGACACCGAAGTGGCGCCGTGGGAGAACCCGGAAACGCTCGCCGCCGGCCTCCGGGTGCCGGCTCCATTCGGCGGAAAGCTGATGCTTCGGGCCCTTCGCGAGAGTGGGGGTGGAGCGGTGGCGGTTTCAGACTCTCAGATGCTGGAGGAACAGCGTCTGGTGGCGGCGAGAGACGGGCTGGATCTCGCGCCCGAGGGTGCGGCGACCGTCGCCGCACTGAAAAAACTTGTGGCTTCTGAAAGCATTGGCGCCGGCGACACGGTAGTGCTGTTTAACACGGGAGCCGGTTGGCTTTACCGCCTGTAGGAGCGAACTTTAAAGGTTACCGGAATGACAATCGCAATAATCGATCCCACCGCCGGCGTGAGCGGAGACATGCTGCTCGGCGCCATACTCGATGCCGGTGTCGACCCTGACTGGCTACAGCAACTGCCGGGAAGACTGAACTGCGGCGATGTCGAAGTGCGCCTCTCACGCGTCACTCGAGCTTCTGTGTCAGCGGCCAAGGTTGATTTTGTCATTCCTGGAGGAGACACCGATATTCACCACCACGATGGCCACCACGGCAGGCATATAAGTGATCTGGTGAATCTGGTCGGTTCACTTCCGGTGTCCGAGTGGGTCAGAGAACGTGCGGTCCGGGCGTTTCGTCTGATTGGGGAAGCAGAGGGGAAGATTCACGGCGTCGATCCCGGGCAGGTCCATCTACACGAAGTGGGAGCGGTGGATGCGATTCTGGATATTGTCGGCGTGATCGAGGGATTTGAGCGGCTTGGGATCACAGAGGTGTACAATTTTCCGGTCGGGCTAGGGAAAGGATGGGTTCAGACCGATCACGGCAAGCTTCCCATTCCTGCACCGGCAACGGCTGAGCTGCTTTGCGGATGCGAGGTAATTTCACCGGAGTACCTCGAAGGAGAGGCGGTAACACCCACCGGTGCGGCTCTATTGCGCGTTCTTTCCTCTGGAACACCACCCGAGAGGTGGCGAATGAGAGCAACATCATGGGGCGCCGGTACCAGGGACCCCGCCGGGTACCCTAACGCTGTGAGACTGATTTTGGCGGACAAGGTCGCCGAAGCCGGAAGGGTCGAGGTTCTTGTGACCGATATCGACGACATACAGCCGGAGTACATCGCCCCTCTCAGGGACGCGATAATGAAGGCGGGCGCTCTCGATTGCGTGACGTGGTTGACGCACGGAAAGAAAGGAAGACCAACATACCGCGTGGAGGTCATCGCTCCGCCGTCGAAAGCAAACGCGGTCGCCGAGGCTCTATTCAGACATAGCACCACGGGCGGAATTCGCAGATGGGAGACGACTAGGCATACGCTCGACCGCTCGTTCCTGGTCGTAGAGGTTGCCCCGCAGGTAGAGGTGGGCGTCAAGGTGTTGCAGGCGCCGGACGGCCCGCGCCTCAAGGCGGAATTTGACGATGTCGTTTCAGCGGCAGATACACTGGGCACCCCGGCCCTCGATGTTGCCGCCCGGGCCGAGCGGCTGGCTGAAGATTTACTGGCCGGCAGCGATAGTTGACACAGCTGGCGTTGATCTGTAAGGAGAGATAAATGAGGAAGTACGTCGTTCTAACTTTCATGTTTTTCGGGTCGTTACCAAGCTTTGCCAGCGCGCAGGGGCGTGGCAGTTGGGTAGGGCATCAGTGCGACCTCAGTACGGGACATTTTCTGGTAAACAGCGGAGTCTTGTATCTCTCAGCCGCCACAGAGACGAACTTCGAAGACCAAAGAGAGTCCCAGCTGGGAGAGGCAAAACGCGTACTCGATCAGGCGATCAGAAGGGGGCAGGCTGACAACCCGGCGGTCTGGTACTATTACGGGCGCTACTATCAGATGAAATCGGATCCGTTGGGTGCCGACTCTTCCTGGAGGAAGACTGTTGCTATCCAACCGGATTGTGCGGAGGACATAGATGAGCGACGGCGGCAGATGTGGGTTCCGCTTGTCAATGCCGGCATAACTGCGTTTCAAGCCAACGAAGCGGATAGCGCAGTCGCCGTTCTGACATTGGCCAACGCGATTTGGGATAGAGAGCCTCAGGGATTCTACTACCTCGCCGACTTGAAGGGGAGGCAGTTCCAACAGCCTGATAGCGCGATCCATTACTTCAGGATTGCCATATCCCTGACAGACACCTCGGAGGCGAGTCAGTCGATAAGAACCAACAGCACCTATATGATCGCTCGCTTCTACCACATCGCTGGGGAACTAGACTCAGCGTTAGCATGGTACCGGCAATATCGCGAACTCGATCCCAGTGATGCAGATGTCATAAGTAGCCTGGTGGAGATCCATACGACGCTGGGTGATGAAGCCACCGCGATGGCCCTCATCGACACCATTGTGTCAAACGCCGATCAATTCAGCAGTGAACAGGTGCTCGATGCTGGTGTCACGCTCTTTCTCGCGGAGCGGTACGATGCAGCGGCAATGGCATTCGAGAGGGGATTGGAGGGCAATCCCTATAGCAGGGACGGACTCTATAACCTGGCAAACACATATGTAGCGATATCTCAGGAACTTGGGGATGAACTTCAAGGGGAGGAACTGGCGCAAAGAAAAGCCGAACTGGGAGGGATGCTGCGACCGATCACCGATAGATTGCTTGAAGTGGACGGCCATAACCAACAGTCCCTAAGGCTTTTCGCTCAGGCGTTTCAACTATTAGGTGAACCGGATTCCACGCTTGCTGTACTCGAACTTGCCCGCGCGATGGAGTTCGATGTAACGGTGGAAATTTTTCAGTCGC
>JACZUR010000253.1 GCA_022573095.1 Gemmatimonadota bacterium
CACCGAACTCGAGCTCGTGCGAGACGCCCTAGGTGACGAATACGAGATCACCGATCAGATAGGGCGCGGCGGCATGGCCATTGTATTCAAGGCGACCGACCTGAACCTCGAGCGCGAAGTCGCCATCAAGGTCTTGCCGCTTTCGATGGCGTACGACGAAGAGTTTGTTCAGCGGTTCCAACGAGAAGCCAAAACGGCCGCCAAACTCGAACACCCCAACATCATCCCAATTCACAGAGTAGGAAAGTCAGGCCGCATCATCTTCTTCGTAATGAAGTTCCTGAAAGGCAGATCGCTGGGCGACCTCCTTGACGAAAAGGGAAGAATTCACCGGCCGAAATAAAAAGGATTATTAGAGAGGCGGGTGGAGCGCTCGGCTACGCGCATGCCAACGGGGTAGTGCACCGGGACATCAAGCCCGACAACATAGTCTTTGACGAGATCGGGAGACCGATAGTCACGGACTTTGGTATCGCGAAGGCTGCAACCGGTACCAGACTCACGGGCACCGGGATGGCAATAGGTACGCCGTACTACATGAGTCCAGAGCAGGCGCGGGCGCAAAAACTCGATGGCCGGAGCGATATCTATTCGCTGGGCGTCTTGGCCTATCAGTGCCTCTGCGGACACCTGCCGTTTGAAGGTGATGATTCTTTTGCGGTCGGTATAAAACACATATCGGAAGAACTGCCCATACCAGAACTTCATGGTGAAGAACAGCAGGAGCTGTTCAAAGTCATTCAAAAGATGCTGGCCAAGGACCCGGCCGACCGTTACCAGACGATTGAAGAGGTACTGGCAGATCTTGGGGCGCCACACACCCCCGTCGAGATGCCGGTCGCAACTCAAAGTTTCGCGGAGAAGGAGACACAGATATCGGCTGCGAAACTGGCAGCGGCTAGCACCCCAACCACGCCAATGCCGATGCACGTCTCCGCAGCGGATGCTGGGCCGGGTCGCGAAAAAAAGAAAATGAGCGGAGCCCTGATGGCGGTGCTCGGTGTCCTTGTGATCGGCGGCGGAGGGATCCTGGTCCTCTCAACGATGAGAGGCGGCGACGAAGGTTCCGATGCGAGTACTTCCGATGCCGGTCAAGCCGTTAGCGACAGTTCCGGCCAGGAAATAATCGCGGCGGATAGCACCGCAGACTCCACCGAAGCTGTGGCTTCGGCTCAAACATCTGACTCAACTGCCGCTGCGTCTGACGCAGGAGTACCCGTAGCGAGCGCGGTCGGTGCCGGGCAGACCACTGAGAGACAGGCCACGCCGCGCTCTGGACAGGCAACCCCCCAAACCCGCAACCGGCCCGGGGGTCAGACGCCCCGCGCCCAACAACCGTCTGCCGCAAACACTGCAGAGACCCGCTGGAACCGCCGGGTCCGGAACCGCCTGCAGCAGGCCTCGGCGGAGTTGACCGAACAGGGCTGGGAAACCGTTGGCAACCCCCGTATTGGCCAGGTCGGGCGTGGCGGCACGGAAGACTTCGAGGCCGCGCTTGAGAATGGATTCGAATATATGTTCGTGGGTATCTGCGACGATCGCTGTGACGATGTAGATCTCATCCTCTACAGTCCCCGCAATCGAGAGATCGACTCTGATTACGCCGTCGACCAGACACCGATTGTGCAGGTGCGGACCAGAGCGGCGGGAACTCACCGGGTGAGAGTGTCCATGGCCGACTGTTCGACGAGATCGTGCTACTACGCCGTGTCGATGTACAGGCGTACACCGCAGGCGCGCCGCGGCGGTAAGCGATAAGGTCCCCTCGCCCTAGGGTCCTGTCTCCAACAATTCCACCTCGAACACGAGTGTAGCTCCCGGAGGTATGACGTTTCCTGTCCCATCGGGATAGCCGAGTTCTGGGGGAACTACCAGAGTCCTCGTGCCGCCGACCCGCATCCCCGCCACTCCATCGTCCCAACCGGCGATGACCATCCTCGCACCAAGTATAAACTCGAAGGGAATCCTACGATCCTTGCTGCTATCGAACTTCCTCCCGTCGACGAGCCAACCGGTGTAGTGCACCGAAACTCGATGGCCCGGGACCGCCTCCGCCCCTGTCCCGACGATGTCGTCTCGGTACCGCACGCCATGGGGAGTGACGCTCATCCCGCTCAGATCGATGCTGAGTTCCGCAGCGTATTCGTCCGCTACCTCCGGTATCGGACCGGGCTGCGACTCCACACTGGGAGGTCGTACGCTGCGAACTCCGTCCAACACGTCGGTTTCCGCATCGTGCTCCGTTCCACATGCACTCAGCAAGGCGAGAGCTGGGAACATGCAGGCAATTCTCATTCTTGAATCTCTCCAATTTCGAACCTTAAGTAGCATTCCACACTAGAACCGCTTACCCAACCCGGCATTGTTGTGTAGTATCGATCAAATACGTTGACTCTGCAGTGTATCCAGGTAAGCCGCCGGAGGCGCTATGTCGGTAATGTTTCTTGCCGTTATCATCGGAATCTTAACCAGCCAAGCGGAATCGCAAGGTCTCTACAGGCTCGAACTGGTTCGCGCAGCTCCGGGTCACCTTCTCGAACTCATCAACGTGTACAAGCAACGATTTCCAGTCATCCGTACGGCTGGGGAAACGCCACCCATTATCATACGGCACAGCCAGGGAGATCAGTGGGATCTAATGTTGATCTACCCGATGGGCGAATCCTTCTCTGCCTACTTTTCGCACGAGCAACTGGCCCGACGCGAAGCGGCGGCTCAAGAGTCGGGGATGGACACAGGTGAATACGCCGACCGATTATCGCAGCTCACAGCCTGGAGGGAAGATGTGATCGTTTCGGGTCCTTCGCTGGATAGCGTAGCAGATCGATTCGCAGAATTTTCATACTACCACGTGGAAATGATG
>JACZUR010000254.1 GCA_022573095.1 Gemmatimonadota bacterium
GCAGAGGCGACGACGGCATTAGGGGACTGGCTACAATTGAAAGCGGACGCAGGATCGAAAAGTGTAACCTAACACCATTAGGAAAGTGCCCTGTCTATACCGGTGGCCGGTAACGGTGAGTGTGCCTGAACACAAAGCCCCCCCCCGACTGGTGTGTCGAAAGAGGGCCTAATGGATTGTTGGTGCGGAACTACTTCTTCGCCATCGAGCTGAACTAGAGTCTTGGGTTCTTTGGACACCACCTCTGGTTAACGCACGGTTTCAGAGACAGGGATCGCACGAACCGACCGCGGGTCGGGGTATAATACGCTTGGAACTGGGGGGAGGGACGGGGAGTGGCCTGGCGAGTTACGATCTGTCGAAAAATCTTCGGTGTGCAATGGGAGCTGGTGCCTAGATCATGAATGAAGAGATGGAAATAGAACGTCTTAGACTTGAAACCCCCGGGTGTAGCGAACGCATCCACCTGAATAATGCTGGTGCCGCGCTCATGCCGAAACCGGTAATTGACGCGATTAAGGATCAACTGGATCTGGAGTCTTCCATCGGTGGCTACGAGGCCGCTGCGGAGCGCGAGCAAGAGATCAAGGCGGCGTATGACGCGGTGGCGTCACTCGTCGGAACCAACTCTCGCAACGTTGCCTTCACGGAGAACGCGACAATTTCCTACATACAGGCACTTTCCTCTATCAGATTCGAAACCGACGATGTGATCTTGACCACGCGCAACGACTACGTGTCAAATCAGATTCAGTTCCTTTCCCTCCAGGCACGGTTTGGGGTGAAGGTGGTGCGCGCTCCGGACCTCGCTGAGGGTGGCGTTGACGTCGCAGCTATGTCGGACCTGATTGACGGCGAGCGTCCGAAGCTGGTATGCGTTACGCACGTACCGACCAGCTCCGGAGTTACTCAGGACGTAACCGCGGTCGGGGAACTTTGCAGAGCCGCCGAAATCATCTACCTGGTAGACGGCTGCCAGTCGCTAGGACAGATGCCTATCGACGTGGAAAAGATCGGATGCGATTTCTTCTCCGCAACATCGCGCAAGTTTCTCAGAGGACCCCGTGGCGCGGGATTTCTCTGCGTGTCCGACGGCGTACTGGAAAGTGATCTGGAGCCACTGTTCATCGATATGAGAGGTGCGGACTGGGTTGGGGGTGAGCGATACGAGCGCCGAGGCGATGCCCGCCGATTCGAGAGCTGGGAGTTTGCCTGGTCACTCGTGCTCGGTACCGGCGCGGCTGCTCGCTACGCCGCGTCAGTTGGGCTGGACCAGATCGAAACTAGAGTCAGTGATCTGGGCAAGACGTTGAGGGGTAGACTCGAGGGACTCGATGGCGTACGGGTTTTGGATCGTGGGTCCGATTTGTGTGCCATCGTAACGGTGTGGGTGGACGGTTGGGAGCCGATTCAGCTCGTGCAGGAGCTAAGAAAAAGAAAAATCAATACATCGGCGCAGGTCCGCTCCGATGCCGTGCTTCATTACGACGAAAGGGGTGCGACGGGGGCGCTGCGTATTTCTCCTCATTATTACAACACAGAGGAGGAGATTGAAACTGTTTTCGAGGCTGTGACCGAGCTGGTGGCTCTGAAGAAGTAGGTAGCGGAGGACTCGAAAATTGCCCTGTATATGGCCCTCTAACTCCGGACGAACCTCATTGACTATCCGGAGTAAACGCGCCCGCCGTATAGTTCTGCTGCAGCATCAGGCCACGGTTGGCATCTATGGGTCCTTCGGCGTTTCGAAAGTTGATCGGCACGGTGTATTGGCGATCAAAGACCCGCTCCCTGAAAAGGGCGATATGTATGTGAGGTCCACTTGATCCTCCGGAATCGCCGCTCAGGGCGATGGGTTGGCCCTGAGTGACCACATCGCCGACTTCCACCAAGGCCCCGTTCTGGGTGAGATGCATGTAGTGCATGATCGTTCCGTCCGCATGCTGTATAAAGACGAAATTCTCGTTCCCAGGGGTGCGATTTCCGTCAGTGAATCCTTCCTGCGTAAAGAGCACTGTCCCCGCCCGGGTGGCGATGATTGTGTCACCAATGTCCGTGTCGAAGTCGTAGGCGAACCAGTTGGTGTGTCCCCAGGTGGGGTTGGGAGGGCAGTAACTCTGGATCATGAATTGCGTTTTCCCTGGGGCATAGGGCATCACGAACAGTGATTGGGCAGGGTCGCCGAAATCTTGGTTGCAGACGATCTCTCCAATAACGACGTTGACGTTGAAGTTCTGGTGCACGGTTTCATCGCTGTCCGAAGCCGTGATGACAACGCCATGAAATCCGAGATTATCCCAGCCAGCAATCCCAGAGAGCAGCAGACTGTCGCTGTTGTAGTCCATCCATGCGGGTTTGCTGTCTACCGTGACGGTGACGGGATCACCGTCCGGGTCGGAAACACTGATAGCGTAGCGGTACGAGCGATTGTGATCCGTCAGCGTTACCGGCGCCGTAAATATGGGAGCTTCGTTCACCGTGGTCGCAGGTGGCGGCGGATCTGAAGATACCGGGTCCTCTACTGCGACAGGCGAGGGAGTCGAACTGCAAGCGAATGCTACAGCGATGCTAGAGATCGCCTGTATTAGGTGGCGGCCACGAGTCGGTAGTCGCTGGGGTGTGCCGCGCAAAGTACTGATGTTGTTCGTATTACAGATCCATAACTGTATATCTGACAACACGTTATACCATGGTATCTGGAGTTTTATGCGAGCATGCGCCGTGCATCCGCGAAATATAGATATGCAGGACTGTGAAAGTTGTTAGGGGTTTGTGAGGAAACGCCAAGCGGGGAACGAACCGCTCAGACGCCGGTGTCCAACGTCTAAGATTGGGATCCTTTGGCTCTGATATTCGCTGCG
>JACZUR010000255.1 GCA_022573095.1 Gemmatimonadota bacterium
CCGTGTCGCTGGCCCGTAACCCGTGGTAATCCCAACCTACCTTGTCCTCCACACCCAAAATACCGACTACCTCGGGAACTAGCACACGCACACCCACCGTCGGCATGCTTGTGTTGTTGACTACCCGTACGGTTATTCTCTCCCATTCCAGGGGCTCGATCGACCTGGGATAGACATCGACCTGCGCAGCCAGCTGGCTGGCTGCGGCAACGACCGCGGCCAGAACAACTGCGGTCGCTCGAGTACCACACCGATTCAACACTCTAACTCCAAAAATCCTTGAGTTCACTTTCCTCGATGAAGCACGCAGCGTGCAGCGGGCTGTCGCGCTCGGTATACTTTCTTCCCTTCGTAGCGCGCAACTCATGTACCAGGTTGGAGAACCTCACCAAATCGTCGGTCTCGTAAACCACGACGAACTCCTGGTCTTGCAGACCAAACGAGTAGAGCAGCAGCTGAGTAATGTCCTTGTATTGCTTACCCACTTGAATATGCTCGTTCATCATCGTTTGCCGGTCTTCCCGCGGGAGCAGATACCAATCGACAGTCTTCACGAACGGGTATACGATGAGATAGGGGCTGCGCCGGGCGTCGAAGGGATCTATCTCCTGCGTAGAACGAACCTTGGTGTACTGCGACGGCTTGGTCAGGCCCCAAAGAATGTCTGGGAACTCCACCCACTTGCGGTGCGGGTTGAGGCTGCGCTGCAGCGAACGGAAGAACCGAGTGCCGGAATCTTTGTCTACTGCCTCACCCGCACTCCAGATTAACAGGTCCGCGTGGGGTTCCGTCGGAAACACCTGGTAAACGTGCGTAGCCGTGGCGTTTGATCTGAGAGCCTCCACGAGCTCGTTTCCCGTCCTGTTGCGGTCAGGCGCATCGAGGTCCCAAAAACCCCCCTTGAATCGGATAAGACTGAAGTGATTCAACGTGGCTGGTGTCGTGTCTCCCATCTATCTCCCTCGTCCCGTCGTTTAGCGTGGACAACAATCATAGCTGGTCAAACACACCTGCGGGTACCCTCCGCAGGTTGATTGGACCGCGCCCAGGCACTCGGAGGAGAGGGAGAACGTACAACTAAGTTGTTGAGACGGTCTCCGGCTCGGCGGTGTCTTCACCCTTCGAGGCGCTCATGATATCAGCAAGCATGCGATTCAGATCGGCTTCGATCTCAGAGATCCGTTCGTTGGCGGTATCACTCGTTATCTGATCCGACCGCAACAGGTGACACGCCGAGTAGAACTGCCGGATCCGACGTAGCAGTTCGTCCACATAATTTCTCACGACGGCGTCAGATCTCAGCTCATTCACATCGTCGCTCGCCTCGTCCTCCACATCCAGCGCACGCTGCGTCAGTAAGAGGCTGGGACCCACAGCGAGCGCCACGCGAAGCAGCGGATCGTCGATTAGCGCAACAATCAGCACGAGAGCCGTAACTTCAATTGCCACAATAATTTTACCCATCATATCCTCGCATCTCTGGTTCACAAGCTAGAGGCCGCCTGAGTTAGACGACGGCTGAATTAGGATATCAGCAAAGACCGGACCAAGCCAGTTCGCGCCGCTGCTGCTGCGTCGTTCCGAACCGTCCCCTTCCAGGAACGGCTGCGAGTGCCGCCGAAAGCTCATTTTGCTAGGGAGGAAATGGCCAGGGACGGAATTGAACCGCCGACACGCGGATTTTCAGTCCGCTGCTCTACCAACTGAGCTACCTGGCCCGGAGCGGGCGAATTATAACCGCGCACCTTGCGGTTGACTAGCCACCCAAACCGGTCCCAATCTTCGCTGTGCCCAACCCACCATCTGATACGAATCGCATGCCCTTTGAGGGCCTGAAAGTCGCCGTTACCCGCCCGGTGAAGGACTTTGCGGATACCGCCGACGCGCTACGGGAAATTGGAGCCGACCCGATTTCGGTGCCCGCGATCGAGATTGACGTCACGCCGCGTGAAGATCTGGTGAAGGCGCTTAGGAACCCAGCCGATTTCAACTGGATTCTGTTCACGAGCAGAAACGCAGTGGACGCCGTGTTTGCAGTAGTGGATTCGATCTCCGGACCGCGCATCGCAGCCGTAGGTCCTCGCACGGCTGATGCGTTAACGGCGCACGGAGCCGCAATAGACCTGGTGCCCGAAGTACATACGGCGCAAGGCTTGCTCGGCGTCCTGCCAAACGTAGCGGGGGAGAAGGTGCTGCTGCCCGAATCGGAGTTGGCTCTGCCAACCCTCCGCGACGGCCTTGTAGAACGCGGTGCGCACGTGACAACCGTGACGGCGTATCTGACGCGTGAACTAAGGGTCAACCTGCATCATCTTGAAAGAATCGACATAGTATTGTTCAGTAGCCCCTCTGCCGTGGATAGCATCGTCAACTCCGGTGGCGTACCAGAAAACACACAGGTTGTGTGCGTCGGACCCACCACGACCGCGGCAGCCAAACGTCAGGGTCTACGCGTTCACGCCACCGCGCGCGATCACACGGCGGGGAGCCTCGCGAAAGCACTGTCAGACGTCTGAGAGAATAGGAACACGACTTGCCAGAAAGCCCTTTTCTAGCCGCCTGTAACGGAAGGAAAGCCGATCATACTCCGGTGTGGTTCATGCGCCAGGCGGGCCGATACATGAAGGAGTACCGGGAAATCCGCAAAAAGGCGTCGATACTCGATATCTGTCACACTCCCGAACTGGCGTGCGAAGTGACGCTGCAACCGGTAAACCGCTTCGAGATCGATGCGGCCATACTATTCGCCGACATCCTGCTTCCGTTCGAGCCGTTGGGACTCGGACTCTCCTTTCCCGAAGGGAGGGGGGGGGACCGGTCATCGACAGGCCGATT
>JACZUR010000256.1 GCA_022573095.1 Gemmatimonadota bacterium
CGCCGTTAATCGCCTGCGCCCTCTCGAGCTGATCGTCAGAGATGGGCAAGATGCGAACGTGTTCGGGGGAAATCCAAAGAGGAAAGTCGCCCGCGAAGTGTTCGATGAGCATGCCCAGGAATCTTTCGAAGCTACCGAGGATCGCGCGGTGTATCATCACCGGCCGGTGGGGACTGTTATCAGATCCTATGTACTCCAACTCGAGCCGCTCGGGAAGCTGGTAGTCCAACTGTATCGTAGCCCCCTGCCACTCTCTCCCGATCGCATCTTTCATCTTGATGTCGACCTTGGGACCGTAGAACGCGCCTCCGCCGCTATCGATCGTGTAGCTCAGGTTCCGCCGCTTTAGTGCTCCTTCGAGCGCACGCTCCGCAACATCCCAACTCTCGTCCGTTCCAATCTTCTTAGCGGGCCTGGTCGACAGGTCCAGTCGGTACTCCAGACCAAACGTCTGGTAGACGACAAAGTCCACCAGATCGAGCATATCGAATATCTCGTTCTCGACCTGATCTTCACGGCAGAAGATGTGCGCGTCATCCATCGACAGTCCCCTGACGCGCAGCATGCCGTGGAGAGTACCTGACCGTTCGTTGCGATATACATTTGCTATCTCCGCCAGCCTCACCGGCAGCTCGCGATAGGATCTCTGTTTCGATGCATAGATAAGTGCGTGCATCGGGCAGTTCATCGGTTTGACTCGATATCGGATCTCCTCCGATTCGCCGCGCGCCGCCTGCATCGCCGGAAACTGATTCTCGCCGTAAAGCGGCAGGTGTCCTGACCGCAAGAAGAGCTGCTCCCGCGTAACGTGCGGCGTATAAACCAGGTCGTATCCGCGCCGCAATATTTCGTCCTCGATAAAGCGCCGGATTTCGTGCTGCATGATCGCCCCTTTCGGATGCCAGCACACCAACCCAGGTCCGATATCCTCCTGGATACTGAAGAGATCCAGCTGCTTTCCGATCACTCGATGGTCGCGTCTGCGCGCTTCGTCCAGCCGGTGCAGGTACGCTTCGAGGTCGGCCTTCGCGAACCAGGCCGTACCGTAGATCCGCTGCAGCATCTGCCGGTTTTCGTCACCGCGCCAATACGCTCCGGCCGCGTGAAGCAGCTTGAAGTGTTTGATCTCTCCCGTGCTGCGCACATGTGGGCCGCGGCACAGGTCCACGAAGGGACCATTCCTATAGATCGAGATCACCTCATCGTCACCGATCTCTCCGAGACGTTCCAGTTTGAGCGGGTCACCCGCGAACTGTTCCCGTGCTTCATCACGGCTGACCTCCTCCCGTTCAAAGCTGTAGCCAGCTCTTACGACTTCCCGCATTCTAGCTTCGATGGCCTCTACATCTTCAGGAGTAAACGGACGTTCAACCTCAAAATCGTAGTAGAAGCCCTCGGCTATCGGCGGCCCGAAGCCGATCCCGGCATCCGGAAAGAGTTCCCGCACCGCGGTGGCAAGGACATGCGCCGAGGAATGGCGCAGCACCTCGAGTGCCCCGTCACTCTTCGCCGTAAGAATCTCAACGCCGGCATCCCTTATGATCGGCCTGTTGAGATCCTGGACTTCGCCCTCAACCCGGGCTGCGACGGCATCCTGCTGCAGTCGTTTCCCGATGTGCCCCGCAACTTCGCTCCCCGTGACACCACGGGGAAACTCCAGCACGGTCGAATCGGGGAGCGTAACACGCACGTTGTCACTCATCCGCTTATTGAAACCTTCCCACTGGCTCTGAGAACTTGTCGATCGTGACTGTCTTTCAAATCTCTAACTCTTTATAATTGTACAACCTACATTTACACGTTGCTACGGGAGGAAACCCTGGCCCGACATCAAGATAGCGCTTGGGACAAGCTAGCGACCATCATGGCCGGACTGATGGGAGTCGGCATTGGTGTGGTGGCGGGCTTCGTGGCGTCCGAAATGGTCGGAGAAGTCAACTCGGGTCGTGTTAAGCGCGCGGTGAGGCGGATTAAGAACCTGGATGAGACGGCGACTGACCCTATGGACCTCGAGCGGGAGATCATTGCCGCCCTGGAAGAGAACTCGGCGACACAGGGTATGGACATAGTCGTTAGGACGCTGGGTGACTCGGTAGCGGAATTGACCGGAACGGCTCCGAGCAGGTCGGCGCGTGATCTGGCGGGGAAGGTAGCTCGTTCCGCGCCCGGGGCCTCCACTGTTGTTAATCGTATACTGGTACGGGGACTCGATATCCCGGTAGATACGCGGATTCCCGCGCAAAGCAACTCGTAGGCCGGCTCCACTGCCCCCCCCCACTGGCTCGCTCCTCCGATGACTGCAACCACGCTGAAGCCTCAGTATGACCCCTCATCTATTGAGACGGCGCTCTATAAGAAATGGAGCGACGCGGGGGTGTTTGCCGCGGGCCGCGACTCTGGCGATGAGCCGTACGTAATAGTCATTCCACCTCCCAACGTCACGTCCGCACTCCACATGGGGCATGGCCTAAACAATGCGATTCAGGACGTGCTGATACGTTTTGAAAGAATGCGCGGCCGCGATGCGCTCTGGCTCCCCGGAACAGATCACGCCGGCATAGCGACGCAGGTGGTCGTAGAGCGAGTGCTGGCTGAAGACGGGTTGACCCGCCATGAGCTGGGAAGACAGAAGTTCGTGGAGATGGTGTGGCAGTGGGTCGACCGATACGGTGGCCGGATCAACGAGCAGATCAAGGGCCTGGGGGCCTCCTGCGACTGGACCCGTCAGCGGTTCACGCTGGACGAGGGGCCCAGCCGAGCGGTGCGCACGACCTTTGTGAGCCTCTATAAGAAGGGGCTGATATACCGGGGAGAGCGCATCGTAAACTGGTGT
>JACZUR010000053.1 GCA_022573095.1 Gemmatimonadota bacterium
CGAGTCTTGAACCCCTCCAGACGCTCAACAGATCGGACTCCGTCGTCGGCAGATCTGCCTCGGACAGCTCCGAACCCAGCGTTTCCAGCATGCTCAGTTGGAGCAGATCGATCTCTTGTACCGTCCGCTCCAGCTCGCGGTCAGCCACAACCAATCTCCCTTCAACGGCCGCTCCCCAGGTCAAGAGGGCGGACGCCGATCCGGTCACAACAGCGATAGTGACGACAAGCCGGATCTTCCTCGTGGGCTGAACGGCAAGTATCAGGGCGGGCACCCAAAGGAACGTGTACCACTCCGGCCAGGCGGAAATGGGATCCCAGATAATGAGCCCCAGCGCAGCGACCCCGAGGGCCGATCCGGCAGCGACCCAGGCCATCCAGCTGGGGGACTTCAGTCCCACGCCCCGTACCAGGTAGGCCGCCACGATTACTAGCGCGACGCTGATAGCGGTCAGCGCCAGCTCCCAGCTGATCCACATCCCCACTCCGGCGCCGTGAGCGGGAGGGGTTATGCCTCGGGCAGCAAGTCTCATGGCGTATGGCGCAGACGCAACAAGCAGCGCGGAAGCAAAGAACGTGATAGTTGAACGCGGAATACTGGTCCGCCACAGTCCCACGATCGCTATGACGGCCAACGCCGCCCCACTCATCAAAGAACCGGCTGACGACGAAAAGATTCCCAGAGCTGACCAGAAGTATGTAGCGGGTGAGAAAAGCGCGTCGAATCCGATCAAACTGCCGGCGGGTGTAACAACGAATAACAGACACAGGCCGAACACGATGAGCCTCTTTGCCATCAGTCCGCCGAAGGCAAGCAGCAGCAGGCCGGCAATGAGCACTAGAAAAACGACGCGTTGGCCACCCGCAAAAGAAACTCGCAGTTTTAGGATACCCTGTCCGGGAGGTATGGTACGGACACTGAAAAGAGTGTCCGGCCGTACATCACTGGAGCTGCATGATGGAATGCAATAGTCGAACACATCGGACTCTTCGGGCGCGTTCCGGGGGTTGATAAACTCGACCCGGGAGCCCGTGGCCGCCAAAAAAAGCGATGCCACGCTTCCATCGTACGCTGGAATGAGACTGTCTGCGTCCAGTACCACCTGGCTCACAGCCGTAAGACCGCCCAACTCCTGGCGCGCTTCCAGAACGGAATAGAACGGCGTAATAGTTGCGGACAGCTCATCCGGACCGGTGGCCGGGTAGACCCGAAATCTTCCACCCCAGCTTACGGGTCGCCCGTCGGGACCGTATACCGCGACGCCCGCTTCCATCGGGGCCCCCGCGGTGGTAGCGGCGAGACTCTTAAAGGCCGCTGGTCCGCTTTCTCCTCTCGTTGCCAGACCGGCTTCATTTAGACTCCGAGCTAGGCCGACGGCATCACTGAGGAGCCGCGCAAGACTCTCGCTTCCAAGCTGGACGAGCTCTTCGCGTACCACCTCCCAGTCGCTCTCAATCCGGTGAATTCGAACCGATGTGACTACCGCAACGCCCGCGGCGGCGACCATGACGGCCCCGACCGCCGCGCACCTCAGCCGTCGGCTCCGGACGGAAGAGATTACGCTCAGCAAGCCAAGAGCAAGGCCCGCTAGCGCGGTCACAACATGCGAAGAGGTCGCCCACCCGGCCAGAACTGCGAAGCAGCCCACCGCCGCGGCCTCCCAAACTTGCATTCCCGATCTCACCCAGATAGCGCGCATCAAGCTCTCAACTGCTCCCATCGTGACTGCACAAGAAGATCAACATTGTGTAAAGTGTTGTGTTTGGGATGATCGGTGCAAATTTAAGGATGATTTCGGTTAGAGTCGCGCTTGCCTTTATGGCCTCCATTACCGCCCATTCTGTAGCCGTACCCACCACCCTCGGTGCCCAGCGCTCGAGCGAAACCAGAGCCGAATTTTTGATCTACGAAGGCTCCAGGCTCGTCGGCAGGGATCAATTCTCGATTCGCAGATCAGCAAGCCGTCGTGGACTAGCAAGTATTACGATTACTTCCACGGTATTCTACCCCGCCGATGCTCGGAGACCCAGTCTCACAACCATCGTAGAACTTGGATCGGACTCCCTGCCGCTCACCTTGCGCCTCGAAAACCGGGGCCCCGAACGAAAGATCACGACCACAACGGTGGGTGAGGATAAGATCTCCTTTCGGGTTTTCTCACAGACTCGCGAAAGCCTTCGAGAAACGCCGAACAGTTCGCCACATCTCCTCGCTGATCACACAATTCCGTCTTTGTATTCGGTCTTACCAGGGACCCCTGATGGTGAAATCAGCATCTTATCTCCTAGAGACGGTCGTGTTTCCCGCGCCAGAGTCTCCGAGCGGGCCGCCGAGGTTAGGACGATTCAGGGCCGGTCGGTCGAGCTTCGCCATGTCGAGCTCACGCTCGAAACGGGATCGATCCACCTGTGGTACGATCAGTCCGGTGAACTGCTGATGGTGGAGCAGCCTGCTGAGCGCTGGAGAGCTGAGAGATCGATAAACTAGGATAGGGACCAAAAATGGGCCATTTTTGGTATGAAACTGGAAATCGACCGGTAGCTTGCGGGACCTGAACAGCGAAACTTTGGATCGCTCGAACTCGTAAATCTTGTTGTCAGCTCTTGTTATAAAAAGGGGAACACTCACATCATGAAGAACCAGCTGTTACTAGTACTTGCCCTCATACCCGGCCCTACCGGCGTGCTATTCGCACAGACCAACCAGCCACTGTCGCTACAGGACGCGATATCTCTCGCCGAGATAAACAACCCGGCGCAGAGGCAGATCGAGAACAATCGATGGTGGGCGTCTTGGGCCGTTCGCAACTCCTACGGATCCTTCTTACCATCGGTTAACGCCAGTGGTACACTGTCTTACAGCGGGCTGGGAGCTCAGCGTTTTCTCACTTCAGAGTTCTCACAGCCATCAGCTACGATTGGCTCGAGCTACGGTCTGAATCTCAGCTGGACGCTCTCCGGCACGACGCTCATGCAACCCGCCACGGAGCGTGCGAGAGCCCACGCGACTGAGGCCTCGATCAACAGCGCGCGGATAAACCTGAAATCCCAGGTTACTCAACAATATTTGAACATACTTCAAGCGCTGGAAGAGGTGCAGCTCGCCGATGCGCAACTGACTCGAAACGATGAATCACTCCGACTGGCACAGGCGCGACACAACGTCGGCCAGGTGACACTACTCGATGTACGGCAGGCAGAGGTGTTACGGGGCCAGGCGCAGGTTGGCGCCTTGCAGGAACGCCACGACGTCACAGTGGAGAAGCTTCGTCTCTTCCAGATGATGGGTATACCCGCGCCCGAGGACCTGCAGCAGGTCGTGCTGAGCGACACATTCGCCGTTACCCAACCGACATGGGAATTGGACGACCTGCTCGAGTCCGCTCAGATGGATAATGCCGATCTCAATTCCCTTAGATCGCAGGAGGACGCCACCCGGTGGGGTGCCAGATCGTCCCGGTCGCGTTGGTTTCCCACCATTCAGGTAAACGCCCGGTGGAGTGGCTTCACTCAGTCTTTCACAAACGGTGATTTTCTGGTGGACCAGGCAAGGGCAAGTTCTCTGGCGAATATCGCTGCCTGCGAGCAAGACAACACTATTGTCAACGTCGTAAACCAGAGCGGTGCTGGACTCGCAACCGCGGACTGCACGGCGTTTGCGATCTTGCCTGCCGACGAGCAGCTGATTCTGGATGGCAACGACGCTTTCCCGTTCCGCTTCACAACGCAGCCGTTCTCCGCCAGTGTCACGGTGTCGATACCTATTTTCACGAACTTCAGCAGGTCGCTGGCAATCTCACAATCATCCATGGCTTTGGATGACGCACGCGAAGCCGTGCGGGCCCGCGAACTTCAGGTCCGCACAGATGTCTCTCAGGCTTTCTACAACTTACGGACGAGCTTCGAGACCATCGCGATCCAAGATCGAAATCGCAGTGCGGCTGCAGACCAGTTGCGACTGGCAACTCAGCGATACAGACTCGGATCGGGGACGTTCATCGAGCTGCTCGACGCCCAAGTGGCGGCGCAGCAGGCCGCATCCGACTACATTAACGCTACGTACAGTTTCCATCGTTCAGTCGCAGTGCTCGAATCGGCCGTAGGGAGAGAACTCAGATAAACGAGGACGCAAATAGATGACCCGCCGCCGTAAGATCGTCATCGGCTCGATCATTTTTGTCGTAGGGCTCGTAGCCGTCTCGTCGGCGGTAGGGGGAGGACGCGACAAAGCCGTAGCTGTAAGAGTTGGATCCGTCGAGCGCAGAGACCTGGTGGCATCCGTTACCGCCAGTGGGCAGGTTTCTCCCAAACGCAGCGTCGACATCAGCTCTGACATCACGGGGAGAATCATAGCGATATCCGTTGAAGAGGGTGACGAGGTGGTCGGCGGACAGCTGCTGCTGACAATCGATCCTGCTCAGTACATCGCGGCCGTCAATCGCTCCGAAGCCGCGCTCGCGTCGGCGCGCGCCTCCGAACTTCAGGCCCGGGCGAACCGCGACCAGGCGCTGCGCGCCAGCGACCGGTCGCGGCGACTGCGAGAGACCGACTCAATACTAATCTCGGCGGAGCAGCTCGAAATTGCCGAGACGAATTATCAGGTCGCCGAAGCCGTGCTAGAGGCACAGCGTCACCAGGTGACCCAAGCCCAAGCCGCACTGGAACAGGCGATGGACGAGCGCTCGAAAACCGTGATAACGGCACCGATGGCGGGCAAAATAACCCGTCTTGCGGTCGAGGTTGGAGAAGTAGCGCTGGCGTCGACCTTCTCCCGCGAAACCGGCCTGCTAATGACGATCAGTGACCTCTCAGTGATGCAGGTTGACGTACAGGTCGACGAGACAGACGTCGTAAGACTGGAATTCGGTGACTCTGCCGAAGTAACGATCGACGCTTTCCCCGATACCACCTTCATCGGCGTGATTACCAAGATCGCCCAGAGCGCCCGTATCGCGGCAGCTTCGGCCGGCGCCGACCAGGCGGTCGACTACAATGTTGAGATAACGCTAACGAATCCACCCGAGCAAATTTTGCCCGATCTCTCCGCAACGGCAAAGATCATTACGGATGTTCGAAGCCAGGTATTGAGCATCCCAATAATTGCTCTGACCGTGCGTGAGCATACGCCCATTTCGACGGAAGTCTCCCCCCAGGACACGACGACGGTAGACACCGAAGGCGTCTTCTTGATTCAAGACGGCACCGCCCAGTTCAGACCCGTCGAAATCGGGATAGCCGGCGAGGAGCATTTCGAAGTCCTCAGCGGCCTTGCGGATGGTGACTCGATTGTAGCCGGACCGTTCCAGACGATCCGCGAGCTCGGGGACAGCTCGCAAATCCGACCCATGAACGATGAGAATCAGACCCCGTCGAGCTAGTGACATCGTAGCACAATGCCTTTTCTAGATGCCATCCGTCTAGCACTCAAGATGATCTGGGCGCAGAAGATGAAGAGCGCCTTCTCTGTCGTCGGCGTATTTGTGGGAGTGACGTTTCTGATCGCTGTGGTCACCATCGTTCAAGGCATGAACTCCTACATGACCGAGCGATTTGCCGGCTCGTTATTGGGCGTCAACACGTTTTCAGTTCGCCAGAGACCCAACATCCAGCTAGGCAACGTAAGCCGGGAGACACGGAGAGCATGGCGCCGCCGGCCGCGCATCACATACGACGATGCCGTAGCCCTCGAGGAAGGCATCACGACTCCGGTGCTAACTGCATGGGAGTCATCCTCACGGGCTACGATCGAGTACCGTACAAGGGAAATCGCTCGCGTCCGGATTACGGGAGCCACAGAGCATTACTTTGACATCAAAGGGTGGAAGATCGACCACGGCCGTGCATTGAGCGCCCAGGAAGTGCGAGTCGGTACGCCCGTCGTAGTACTGGGAAATGAACTTGCCGCAAATTTGTTCGAAGGGATAGACCCTATTGGACGCACGGTAAGAATCCGTGACTTTCCTTACCGGGTGGTCGGCGTGGTCGAGCGGCAGGGCAATCTTTTCGGCTTGTCGTTGGACAAGTTTGTGATTGCCCCAGCGCGTTCACAGGTCCGGCGATTCGTAAACCCCCATGGCGTGATCGACGGCTTCGTAGTGAAGGCCGATAATCAGCACCAACTACAGGCGGCGATGGCCGAGGCTGAGGCAGTGATGCGCAGCCGGCACGGGCTCCGACCGACGCAGGAGAACGACTTCACTCTACAAACATCTGAAGGGGTCCTCGGCTTCTGGTCCAAGATCAATCGGGTTTTGTTCACGGCACTTCCGGGTCTCGTGAGCATATCGCTTGTCGTTGGTGGAATAGTGATCATGAACATCATGCTGATGTCGGTCGCCGAACGGACCCGTGAGATCGGCATTCGTAAGTCGCTTGGTGCCCGCCGCAGGGATATCATGCGCCAGTTCTTGGTGGAGTCGGCCACGCTGTCCACAGTGGGAGCGGCGTTAGGCATCGGTTTCGGTTTGGTGCTCGCAAGCCTGGTAGCGTCGACCACGTGGCTGCCGGCGAAGGTTGCTCCCTGGTCGATAGTCGTCGCCGTTTTGCTTGGCATTGGCGTGGGGGTGGGCGCCGGCCTCTTACCAGCCACTCGTGCTGCCCGCCTCGACCCCATCGATGCGATGAGGAGAGAGTAACCGATGATGGCAATCTTCGAAGGTGTGGGAATCGCGCTGTCGTCGCTCGTCGCTAACAAGGGACGGGCAGCCCTTACGATACTGGGAGTGGCGATCGGGGTCATGGTGGTAATGGTGGTGGCGTCGATGGTGCGGGGTATCAACGACGGCGTCGACGATGTCTTCGCTCAACTTGGACCGCGAACATTCTTCGTATTTCGTTACTGGGAAGCCGGGATAACCGTGCGCGACGGAAGCGATGAGAACAACCCCTGGCGCAGGAATCCCGGCCTGACAGTGATTGAAGCCGAGCGGATTTCACAGCTACCGTCGGTTCGCACTGTTGTGGTGAACAGCAATTCCAGCAGACCGGTGAAATACAACGCGACCGAGATCAGCTCCGTAAATGTGCGTGGAACAGGATCGCGGTGGACCGATGTGAGCGGTGGAGACGTCTTCCCCGGCCGCTCGTTCACAGTGTTGGAGGAAGCCGCTAACAGCCGGGTCGTCGTGGTGAACAAGAACCTGGCCGACCAACTTTTCAGCCGGACCTACCCTCTCGGCAGGCAGATCAAGATCGACGGCGTTCCCTTTGAAGTGATTGGAGTTTTCACCCCTCCTCCGGATATCTTCGGCGAGGGGAACGAACCGCTGGTAATTATCCCTCACGGAAGTTTTACGAAGTACATTCGTAGAGCGGGTCGCTGGATGGACATGATCGTTTCTCCCCAGGCGGAAGTGACATTGGCAAGCGCGATTGATGATGTAACCGCTACTCTCCGGTCCATGCGAAGACTCAGGCCGGGAGAGGAGAACAATTTCACCGTTGTAACGCAGGATGCGTTCTTGAGTGCCTTTGACGACATCGCCGGTACGTTCTTCCTGGTCATGATAGCCCTTTCCAGCGTGGGATTGTTGGTTGGTGGAGTCGGGGTCGTGGCAATTATGATGATTTCGGTTACCGAACGCACTCGGGAAATAGGCGTTCGGAAGGCTCTTGGAGCGAGGCGGCGCGAGATACTGTGGCAGTTCCTCGTCGAGGCAGTGACGTTGACCGCAATCGGCGGGATCATAGGAATGGCAGCCGGCGGTCTGATAACCTTCATTGTTGCTCGGGTGACACCGCTTCCGGCCGTCGTTCCCTTGTGGTCTATCGTTGCCGCCCTCCTGGCTTCCGTTCTCACCGGCGTCGGATTCGGAATGTACCCTGCCACCAGAGCTGCTAAATTGGATCCGGTGGAAGCACTCAGGTACGAATAATTCTCCGAAAAAGAAACTTGTGAGCGAAACAGTTGACCTCCTAGCCGTAGGCGCGCATCCCGATGATATGGAGCTCACCTGTGGCGGAACCCTGGCCCGGATGCACGCACTGGGTCACAAAACCGGTATCATAGACCTCACACGAGGCGAAATGGGCACGCGAGGAACTCCCGAGACGCGCGCCAAAGAATCCAGGCAAGCCGACGAGATCCTAGGTATTAGCGTGCGCGAGAGCGCTGGATTCCCAGATGCAAGGCTCAAGAATGACGACGATACGCGGCGCGCGATGGTGGAGGTGTTGCGGAGGTTAAGACCGACCACCGTGATTCTTCCGTTCGTCCAGGGGAAACACCCCGACCACCGAGTCGCGTCCCTAATGTGTCGTGACGCATGTTTCCTCTCCGCCCTAAAGAACTACCCGGCTGAGGGTAAGGTACACCGTCCGCACAAGATCCTATACGCCCTCGCATATAGAGAGGATCCCATCAGACCCACATTCGTCGTGGACACTTCCGATTTTTTCGAAATAAAGCTCACAGCGGTAAAATGCTACGCTTCGCAGTTCGACGGCGTGCAATCGGCCGGTGAGCTGTTTCCGACCGGCCAGGATCTTTACGATCTTATTCGCACACAGGATGCCCACTGTGGAAGCCTTATCCGCTGTGCCTACGGCGAACCGTTCTACACTGAAGAAACGATCCGCGTAGACGACGTCGTCGCCCTGGGAGTAAGCTCGATGTGACCCGCTCCGCCGGGCATTCCCCTTGCTGCTAGTTGCATCTACCTTTCCGCACACAGTGAAACGCACAACTTATCTGGACAACGCCGCTACCACACCGGTCCAACCGGAAGTGCTCGACGCGATGCTTCCGTTCCTTGGGCCGGAGAAATTCGGCAATCCCAGTTCTACGCACCAGTTCGGCCGGGAGGCAAGAGCAGCTATCGAAGGCGCTCGCAGGCAGGTCGCAGAGCCACTTGGAGCGGAACCGAAGCACGTGATTTTTACGTCCGGAGGGACCGAAGCCGATAACCTTGCGGTTATCGGCGGGGCGCTCGCGGCGCGTGACAGCGGAAAACCATTCCGGGTGGCGGTAAGCGCGATCGAGCACGAAGCCGTATTGTCCGCGGCCCGGTCGCTCGAAGCCATGGGCGGCGAAGTAGTCTATCTACCCGTAGATGAAAACGGAGCGGTGTCCCTGGACGCACTCGACGATGCACTCGAATTAGGCGTCGGGCTAGTGAGCATAATGTGGGTAAACAACGAAGTAGGTGCTGTTCAGGATATTCAATCCATCGCGGCGCAGTGCGCGAGCGCGAACACCACTTTTCACACGGACGCCGTGCAAGCGATTGGTAAAATACCGTGTGCCATCCCCAACACGCACGGAGTCGCGGTCACCATCTCAGGCCACAAGGTCGGAGCACCCAAAGGTATCGGCGCTTTAATACTTCGCGACGACGGTATTGTTCAGGCTCTGTTACACGGTGGCGGACAGCAGCGAGCGCTGCGCCCGGGCACCGAGAACGTGCCTGGCATAGTTGGCCTCGGTATGGCCGTCGAGATGGTAACCCAGAACGGTGACAAGGCACACAAGACGCTCGCCGACCTCAGAGATCGGCTTGAGTCCGGGATCCTCTCCTCTATACCTGACTCCCACCCCAACGCCGCGGGCGGACATCGCGCCCCGCATATCTGCAACATCTCCATCCCCGGAGCGGATAACGAGACTATGCTCATGCACCTCGATCTCGCCGGGATCGCGTGTTCGTCAGGATCGGCCTGCAAGAGTGGGTCGACGGAAATTTCTCATGTGATGAAAGCGATGGGTGTCAATGAACAATTTGCTCGCACGGCTTTGAGATTCTCTTTCTCGCACAACACGACGCAGGAAGATGTCGACTCCGTATTGGAGCAGCTCCCCGCTATTGTCAAGAAAGTGCGCTCCCTGAACAGCGCGTTACGGCGGAATTGAAAGAGAAAGTCCTCATGGCGATGTCGGGCGGAGTCGACAGCTCCGTCGCGGCGGCTACGCTTGTCGAACAGGGGTACGAAGTCGTAGGCGTTACGATGAAGCTATTTTGCTACGGCGAAGAGGTACCTGACCGACCTTGCTGCTCGCTGGACTCTATCAACGACGCTGCTTCAGTAGCCAGCTCGCTAGGCATACCGCACTACGTTCTTAACTTCGAAGACGGCTTCAAGAAGCACGTTATAGACGATTTTGTCTCGGAGTACGCCTCAGGAAGAACACCGATTCCGTGCGTGCGATGCAATTCCTTCACAAAGTTTCGTGACCTGCTTGCGCATGCTGACACTCTGGACTGCGATTATATCGCCACCGGCCACTACGCGCGGGCTTCCGATGGACAGCTGTTTCGAGGACTCGATCGTAACAAGGATCAAACATACTTCCTGTGGGGCATCGACCGAGAGGTCGTTGCCCGCATGCTGACGCCGGTCGGGGAGTTGACCAAAGACAGAACGCGCGCCTACGCCAGGGAGTTAGGCCTCGTAACCGCCGACAAGCCTGAGTCGGTAGAGATCTGCTTCGTTCCTGATGACGATTATGTCGCCGTGCTGAAGCAGCACCTTCCGTCTGACGCTCCTGCTCTCAGTCCGGGACCGATTGTCACGACATCAGGTGACGTAATCGGAACTCACGAAGGTTTTTCCCACTACACCATAGGTCAGCGCAAGAGACTGCCAGGTGGCTTTGACAAGCCTATGTACGTCGTTTCGATAAGGACCGAAGACCGGGCCATCGTCATAGGTGGCGCGGAAGAACTCGAAGGCAACAGAGTAACTCTGGAACAGATGAACTGGCTATGCGACCCGCTGAC
>JACZUR010000257.1 GCA_022573095.1 Gemmatimonadota bacterium
CCGTGGGGGCGACTTTTTCTACGGTCTGGAGCATGCCCTTTATTGCGCTGCTATCCCCCACTATGCGATAGCGATCCTCAATCGTCTGCCGCAGCCTCACATTCTCGGATTGGAGGTCGACTTTCTCGAACACCCGCCGCAGAGCAAGCAAGACACGGTCTGTATCGAGCGGTTTTTCGAGAAAATCGTAGGCACCAAGCCGGGTTGCTTCCATCGCGGTCTGAATCGTACCGTGACCCGAGATCATGATGACGTGCGCATTCGGATCGGTTTCTCTGATGCTCTTGAGAGCCTCTATTCCGTCCATTCCTGCCATCTTCACATCGAGAAAAGTCACATGCGGGTTGAATGTCGGGTAAACTTTAAGAGCTTCAGATGCAGAACTCACACACCGCGCCGTCACTCCCTCGTACTCGAGAAGTTGTTCGAGCGCGCCTCTTATTCCCTCTTCGTCATCGACAACGAGAACTCTACGCTCCATCATCATCCCTTCTGTAGAAGGTTACACCTGACGGGCGGATGCGTAGATCACCGACCGTGGTCGGGATTCTGATTCTGAACGTGCCGTCCGTTCCCCCAGTGATCTGGTTGACGACAGGCGCTATGACCGTTTGGGGAAGCGGAAACGCACCGAACTGAAACGCGTCGGGCTCCCAGTCGGCGACTCCCTCACGGCGGACATGCGCAGAGCCGGAAATTTCGATTCGTTCCCGTGGCGCCAGCATAAACGCCAGCGGCCCTAACCCACCTGCCACGAGTGCCTGCGTCAGCACAACAGCGCTGAGCGCAAACCGGTCCTCAAAGAGCGTCACCGTAACGGAGTCAAGCGCCTCCTGTGCCTGGGGTGTAATGCCGTCCACGATCAGGGAAGCTAGTTCGTCCGCCGTCAGGACCACGGTTGCGTTCCCGTTCGACCGTTCCATCTCAGCATTCTTGCGGAGCGCCGATCTCAGCGCCTCCTGCGAGGGACGGCCGATGGTTGGTTCATTGCTCAGCTCTTCTGCTTGGGCCACCACTTCACCCTCAGCGACAAGCAGAGAATGGAAAAACTCGTCGATCCGATCCCTGTAGTGCCACGCTGCGATTGCCGCCACCAACAGGACGGTGAAACAGCCCACCATAGCGAAGACATTCTTCAGGCACCCGCGGATCATGTGGGAAGCCTCGCGGAATGGACGGTACTATACTTTGCTCCACTAGACGACAGCTCGCTACGCATCAGCTCTACGCTCGTGATCTTCGAGTTCGATCGAAAGCCGGACAGCTCTTCGAAGTCACCTGCAAGGTCACGCACTCTTCCACCCCGTCTTACCCTGCCCAATGTCATGTGTGGACTGAACGGCCGGTCGTCAGGCGGGAAGCCGAGCGTTGACATTCTCGCTTCGATATTTTCGTGAAGTTCCTTCAGGGCGTCCGATGCTTCGCAGCCCGCCCACACCGCCTTGGGCCGGAACGAAGTGGGAAAGGCTCCAAACCCATCGATACAGAGATCGAAGGCGTGAGTTCCTGCCACCGCCAGATCGAGGGTACCCGCAATCTCATTCTCGCGACCCGCATCTACCTCGCCGAGAAACTTCAATGTCAGGTGAATTCCCTGCGGCGAAACCCAACGTATGGGATAGTCCTTGTCTCGCAGCTTTTCAACTGCTGACCAGACCTCCGTCGCTACCTGCTTGCCCGGGTCGATTGCGATGAACAGGCGCAAACGCTCTAACCGGCAACGGAGATCAACTCGAGGTCCGAGGTGCCCGCGGCAAGCAGGCTGCCACTGCGATAACCCTTGAGATCCAGGGTCACACGTTCAAATCCCAGCTCGGCAAATAGCACGGCGATTCGATCCTTCCCACTGCGCACCTTCTCGAACTCCGCCGGCAAAACTTCGATTCGAGCCTCGTCGCCGCGGTGTCGTACGCGTAGATCACCGGCCACGCCCATCGATCGTAGGATATCCTCTCCATCCTCCACCTGGCGCAGCCTGGCGGGAGTCACCTCCAAGCCGAACTGAATCCTACTCGACAGGCACGGTGAAGAGGGTGCGTTCCAGATCGGAATGCCCAACGCGCGCGCCTCGGCTCTCACTCGCGCTTTTGAATAGCCCGACTCGACGAGCGGGGAGCGCACGTCTACCTCGACAGCGGCCGCGCGTCCCGGCCGGTGTCCGCCCAGGTCGCTCTTGTTGGTACCGTCCGCTATCACCTCCAGTCCCCTCTCCCGTGCGATCGGGACAAGTACGCTCCACAGTTCTCGCTTGCAGAAGTAGCAGCGGTTTGTCGGGTTAGCTGCGTAGGAGGGATCATCGAGTTCGCCGGTATTGACCTCCAACAATTCCAGGTCGAATTCCAGAGCTAGGTCGCGGGCCCGCCGTCTTTGAAGTCTGGCAAGGGAGGGACTACAACCCAGCGCGGCAACACACTTGTCTTTGCCCAGAACCTTTCTACCGGCGACCGCCAGCAACGCCGAGTCGACGCCACCGGAAAAACCGACGAGCATAGAGTGGTAGGTGGAGATAACCCGTTCGAGCGGAGTCAGGTCCGGCATGGTCCTATAAATAACGGGGTAGGTGGATAGGCGATAGGCGGGGGGATAGTGAGAGACGGTGTGAGACGGTGTGAGACGGTAGAGGGCAGTACGAGACGGTGGTGAGACGGTGAAGGACGGTGAGGGACGGTAAGAGACGGTAAGAGACGGTAGAGGGCAGTACGAGACGGTGTGAGACGGTGGAGGACGGTGAAAGACGGTGGAGGACGGTGAAGGACGGTGAA
>JACZUR010000054.1 GCA_022573095.1 Gemmatimonadota bacterium
GGTGGGGGGGGGGATGGGGGACCGGGTGGTGAAGGGGGGGCGGGTGGTGGGGGCGGGGCTGAGCAGAGACCGAACTGCGGGGCGGGACCGGATGCGTCTTCGGGATCTGACGGCCCCGAGGGGCGGGACGGAAGGCGCGGGCCTGAAGGACCCCCGCTGAATATTATCGAAGTGCCGGCGAGGGACGTATTTGGTCCCAGGCCGCCGCGTGTGCTACAGGATGTTCTGGATTACACGTACGGAGGGTAGTCCGAGCTTACTTATCTAGTATGGTATCCTCGAGCATGCGTCTACCGTGAAGTAGTTTCCACGTGACTAGAATAATCGCCGTCCCGAATGCCACGGCGAGCAGGATCGGTGTGGGAACCAATAGCTTGTCGCCCAGCCACGCGTACATATAGAACCGGGGAAACCTCCCTATAGCGGTCGCCACGAGAAAAATGCCCAGCGGATATTTCTTTAGGATCGCAAGGCATCGCACGACCCAGAACGGCACTGGCGTAGCAGCGAAGAAGAGAATCGTCATAAACGGGAACCGCGCGAACTTGCTCACTCCCCACTTGATCCATCGCTTTTCAGGCAGAGCGTTGAATCGATCCCAATTCAGAATCCATCCGTAGACGTGCCAGTTCACAAACTCCATGTATACGTATACGCCGGTCGCTACGGTCGTGACCAAGAGCGGTGCGTTGTACTTTGCCACCTCCATTACAAACGGTTCAAATAGAGTCGGCATAACCGGACCGAGAGGGCTGTTCGCCGGAATGCCGATTATAGCAAGCCATACCAGCGGCACCGACTTCGGAAACACTATTACGATCGGAATTCCGAGGAGTGCTGCGCCTGCGGTGGACCAGAGGAAGATGCTCCAGCTCTTGCGCCCACGGGGTTTTGTGAGAAATCTGAGGATCCGTCTCAAGATAGCGTTCGTGACTCCGGGTTCAGGTTGGGCAAACGAGGTCGAATTCTAGACTGACAACCGCACTTATGCTAGGTGCCGTGTTAGCGAATGCAGCGTCGAGCTATCCAACTGCGGCCTATCACTAGACGCTGGGAGGCCTCCTGGGTACCATGTGTTGGCTGTTTTTTGAAAGGCGAGAGAGGTGAAGATTTCTGTTCCCAAGGAAAGCTTGGATGGGGAGAACCGCGTTGCGGTTATCCCCGCCGGTGTGAAACAACTTGCCGAGTCCGGATTCTCGGTAGCGGTGCAATCGGGGGCGGGGGTATCCGCCTCTTTTGCTGACGATGACTACGCCGCGGCAGGTGCTGATGTGGTTACCGACACGGCAGCGTGGGAGGGCGATCTCGTCATCAAGATCAACAAACCCACTCAGGCTGAGATCGCGAAGTTGCGCGACGGGTCCGCACTGATCGCTCTGTTACAGCCCCTCACGAATCGGGAATTGATTCAACAGTTGGCGAATCGCGGGGTAACCAGTTTCAGCCTCGACGCGCTTCCCAGAATTAGCCGTGCGCAATCGATGGACGTGCTGTCGTCCATGAGCACGATTGCGGGGTACAAGGCCGTTTTGTTGGCCGCAGTGGAATTGGGGAAGTTCTTACCGATGCTTATGACAGCGGCCGGTACGATAGCTCCGGCGAAGGTTTTCATCCTTGGTGCGGGCGTCGCCGGTCTCCAGGCCATCGCGACGGCGAAGCGACTGGGAGCGGTTGTGAGCGCTTTCGATGTTCGATCTGCCGTCAAGGAGCAGGTGGAGAGTCTGGGAGCGGAGTTTGTGGCGGCCGAGGAGTTGAGCGGCGAATCAGAGGACGCCGGCGGCTACGCCAAAGAGTTGTCCGAGGATCAACACGCCAAGGAGTTAGCACTAATTCAGGAGCACTCAGCCAAATCCGACATCATAATCTCGACGGCGTTGATTCCGGGAAAACCGGCGCCGCTGCTGCTAACTAAGGACGCCATAAGCGGTATGCGCCCGGGTTCAGTGATCATAGACCTCGCGGCTGATGCGGGTGGAAACTGCGAACTTACCAGAGCCGGGGAGACGGTGGAACACGGTGGAGTAAGAATCTTGGGACCGATCAATCTGCCATCGAGCGTCCCACTGCACGCGAGTCAGATGTTCTCACGTAACGTGCTCACTTTTGTTAAGCACTTGGCACCGGAGGGTGAGTTGGTGCTCGACTTTGAAGACGAAATTACTCGGGGGACATGCATAACTCATCGAAGTAAGGTCGTCCACGAGGTAACACTCAAGGCGTACGGGGGAGATAGTCGGCAATGATAGAAGAGCTGGTAGTCCTGCTGGTGATATTCGTACTTGCGCTATTTGTGGGTTTTGAAGTGATAACCAAGGTTCCACCCACGCTTCACACTCCCCTGATGTCTGGTTCGAACGCGATTTCAGGAATCGCGATTATCGGTGCGCTTATCGTGACCGGCCGCTCCGATTCAACCATTGGAGCGATAATCGGATTCATCGCCGTCGTAATGGCGATGATCAATGTGGTCGGTGGTTTCATGGTCACGGGCCGGATGCTCAGCATGTTCAAGCGCAAGCCGGAGGAATCTGACTGATGCCGGCTGTCGCGATGCTATTCTATCTACTCTCATCTGTGCTATTCATCCTTGGGCTCAAGCGGCTCGGTTCTCCCGCTACGGCACCCTCCGGTAACAGATTAGCCGCCCTCGGTATGCTCCTGGCGATTGTAACCACGCTGGTTTACGGTGAGATCCTGAGCTGGGGGTTCATTATCGCCGGAGTCGTGGTGGGCAGTGGGATAGGGGCCGTCCTGGCGAAGACGGTCCAGATGACGGCGATGCCGCAGATGGTCGCCCTGCTTAACGGGTTCGGTGGCGGTGCGTCTGCTCTTGTGGCCGCAGCCGAGTTCCTGCGGGGCTCGGCGGCGGGAGAGAACATTTTACCGAATGTGAGCGTTTCGATACAGCTCAGCGTAATTATCGGCGCGGTGACTTTTGCTGGAAGTATCGTCGCTTTTGGGAAACTACAAGGGCTGGTTACGAGCCGGGCGATTACGTACCCGCTACAAAAGATCCTTAACGGAGCCCTGTTGCTGGCTGTCTTGGTTCTGGCTGGCTGGATAGTCACGGGCGAGGCGAGGATTGACGCTTTCACGGCCGTTGTAGCGCTCGCCCTGATACTAGGCGTTCTGTCTGTTATCTCTATCGGCGGCGCCGACATGCCCGTCGTGATCTCGTTGCTCAACTCTTATTCCGGTCTTGCGGCGGCGATGACGGGCTTCGTCATCGGCAATCACGGACTCATTATCGCGGGCGCGCTAGTTGGGGCATCTGGAATCATTCTAACCACCATTATGTGTCGCGCCATGAACCGATCACTTGCCAATGTGCTCTTTGGGGCGTTCGGTGCGGCCGCCGCAGGAGGTGGGCGTATTGCTGGTGTTGCTGGCGCCGTGGGCGATCGGATGGTGCGGCAGATCTCGCTTGACGACGCAGCAGTCATGCTGGCGTATGCAAAACGTGTAATCATCGTACCGGGTTACGGTTTGGCCGTCGCGCAGGCGCAGCATGACGTACGGGAGATGGCTGACTTGATCGAACGAAAGGGTGGGGTGGTGAAGTATGCTATCCACCCGGTAGCAGGGAGGATGCCGGGACACATGAACGTTCTCCTTGCAGAAGCTAACATACCCTATCCGAAGCTGAAGGATATGGACGAGATCAATCCGGAGTTCGAGCGGGCCGACGTGTCGTTGGTAATTGGCGCCAATGATGTGGTGAATCCTGCCGCTCGCGACCAGGCTGACAGTCCGCTATACGGGATGCCGATCTTGGATGTCGACAAGTCTCACCACGTGATCGTTCTCAAACGAAGCATGAACCCCGGGTTCGCCGGTGTAGACAACGATCTGTTCTATAACGAGAATACGTCCATGCTTTTTGGCGACGCGAAGGATACCGTTGGAAACATCGTGCAGGCTATAAAAGAACTGTAGTAGGGAAGTAAATTACCCGCCGACAGTCTCGAAGCGCCCGCTGGTCAGCGAGCGATAGGCGGCGTCCACGACCTCCATATCCCGTCTCGCCATGGAAAGGGACATTGCAGGAGTTTCGCCTCGAATTACGCAGTCCAGGAAGTGAGCCAACATAGTCCTGTACCCCATGATATCCACGAGGCCGGGGATTCTCAATCGCTTTCGCTTGCCTAGCACGAGGGCGAATAATCCGTTGCTCTCGAACGTTATGTTGCCTTCGGTGCCGTAGACCTTGGACAATTGGAACGGACCGGTGTGCCTGATGATGTTCCACGAGTGGATCATCTTCCCGATCGTGCCGCTGTCGAACTTTACTAATAGCTCGAGGCTGTCCTCTATCGGCGTGACTTTGGAATACTGGATGGACGGTTGTGCCGCAACTACTTCCTTCGGGTTTCCAGCAATGCTGCAAAGCAGATTAATCCAGTGTACTCCCCCTTCGAGAAGGGCGCCTCCGCCCATCATTTCTTCGTCTGCACGCCAGCCGCGGATATTGCTCCTCTTGGTGTTGTTAAGTTCTACGAACATCGGCTTCCCTATATCACCCCGCTCGATGTGACGGCGCAGAACTCTGGCGAGAGGTTTGAAATGGTAGTTCTCCGCCAACATGGCGGTCGTGCCGGCCTCCGCCACGGCGGCCTCTATCTCCGCCAACTCGTCGAGCGTTCGAGTAACCGGTTTTTCTATGATTAGGGCCTTGCCGTTACGCGCTGCCATGACGGCCTGATCGGCGTGGTAAGCGTGCGGTGTACAGATGAAAATCGCATCGACCTTGGATGATTCACAGGCTGCTTGATATGAGCCGAACGTTCCTATGCCACCGTACTTATCGTTGAAAGACCTGGCTTTTTCTTCTGAGCGGCTTGCGTAGAGTAAGTTCACACGGTCGCGAAGCGTTTTCGCAATCCTGCTGTGAAGCCGTGCGATCGATCCGCACCCCAGTATGCACAGATTTACCTTCTTCAGCTTCCGATCCCCCTCTGTAGAGCTTCCCAGTTCTCAACCAAGTGTTCCCCCACTCGCAGAGCGTTAGCGGCGATGGTAAGGCTAGGGTTAACTCCGGCTGACGTCGGCATGAAGCTCGCATCCACGACATAGAGGTTGGGTACACCAAAAAACTGGCAATTTTGGTCCAGCACCGCCAGGTTGGGGTCGTTGCCGAAACGGCACGTGCCCTGGGCGTGAGAAAACGTGTTTATCGGTTTTCTCACTCTCATCTTGGCACCTGCAGCTTTGAGAACTCGCGTCGCCTGCCTGTAGAGTCCCCGGCGTGCGGCGAGGTCCCGTTGGTCGTATTTATGCGTAACCTGCTTGATCGGCTGACCGTATTGATCCGTCTTGCTGTTGCTGAGCGTAACCCGGTTGTTCGGGTTGGGTAGGTCTTCTGCGATGCAAAGAAGGTAGATGTGAAATTTGCACGTAGCCGCGCCGAGTTGGCCCACGGGAAAGGGAGCAGCTCCCGTCATGTATTCCGGTGGCGGTACCTGTAAGCCCTGTATCATGCCCCATGGACCTGGGGGGTCGAGTCCATCCGGGTGCCCGAGATAGAAGTCAGTAAACGCGACCTGCTTATGAAAAACCTGCTCCGGATTGGTGGTGGCCGGGAAAAGGCCGATCGCGATCCCGCTACAGTGGCGCATCAGGTGGCGTCCGATGTGTTTTCCGTTGAGACCCGATTCGCCCAAACCGGAGGCGAGAAGCAGCGCAGGGGACGCTATCGCTCCGCAGCTCACAACGCACAAGTCGCACTCTACCAAGAATTGTTCATACGTCTGAGTGTCGAGGCAGTGCACACCCGTAACTTTCCCCTTGTTGATCGCAAGTGAAGTGGCCACTGTATTCGTCTTGATCGTGGCTCCGCGACTCTCGCAGGAAGGCAAAACCGTGACAGCGAGATCGTTCTTGGCAGCGATCTTACATGGGAACAGATCACACGTCATGCATTGGATGCAGGTCGTGCGGTCGGAAGAGTCGCCGAAGTTTATTGCCAATGGAATGGGAAACGGATGAAGGCCCAGCGTTTCTCCCGCCTGTGCTATTAGCCGGGCTGGTCTGCTGAACGCGGGTGGTTCACTCGCATACCCGGTCGCACGCGGCGGTTCATTCGGGTCCACGCCGGCAACCCCGTGCACGTCCAACAGCTTCTCGGCTTCGTCATAGTAAGTGGCTAGGTCGTCGTAGCAAATCGGCCAGGTGGTACCCTGGAGAGCGTGGGGGATATCCGCGCCGAACTTCAGCCCGGCATCGAAGTCCTCGACCCGTAACCTCAGGGAGGCCGCACCGTAGAATACGGAGCTACCTCCAACTACATCGTTTGGGTAGACGAGCTTTTTTCCGATCCACTGATTGGTTTCGTAGGGAGTCGCGCTCTTGTACTTCTGATCGATGAGGATGGCGCGGGAGTCCCAGCTACTTTCGTCTCGGACGACCCAATCTCCTCTTTCTAGCATGAGCACCGACAGTCCCGCGTTAACGAGCTTATAGGCGGTCATGCTGCCGCCGAATCCTGTCCCGATTACGACGGCGTCCCAGTGTTTCCCCTGCATCTGGTGATGCTCCGCAGCGCGAGGCTACGGCCTATCCGTAAAGCTGGTATAGCCTATACGCGAAGAAAACGATAACGCCTCCCTCCAGCACCCAAGACATTGGCTGTTTGTAGTAGCCAACATACATGCTCTTGCCCCAGTATCCAGTATCTTTGAACAGGGCAAGAGTGTAGCGCTTTTTTGACAGCGGCCAGAGAAGGGGCAGGCCTACTGTACTGCCGATATCCGCCAGGTAATGAGTGATCAGAGCCACGAAGGCGAAAGCCGCATAGTGCGGCGAAAAGATGGCCACCGCTCCGCTAACCAGAACCGCGAAAAGGATGCTGTGGGTAACGGTGCAATGGAACTCTGGTTTTGCGTATCCTGCCCGCACTACTAGAGAATCCCCGTTGGGAAGGAAGTGCATACCCAAGCAAAATATCGCCATCTTGGGGTTCCAATCATACGTGGCGATAGAAAGCGCCAACGGCACGTGGCCCAACTGCATAGGTGTCCCTCCGGAATTTGATTCGAAAACCCTTCCAATTTAGAAGGTTTACAGCATTTTTCCTACCATCGAATTGTTTGTTCCCTTTTCATCGGTAAAAAAGAGTCGATAGTGGAAATACAGGGCTCGTCTGACAGACTAGCGCTCGTCTTGTCCGGTGGTGGCGCTCGGGCAGCGTATCAGGTGGGCGTTCTCTCGGCAATGGCTGAAATGTATCCAGCGCTTCGCATTCCAATTATCACCGGTGTGTCGGCCGGCGCCATCAACGCGTCTTACCTCGCAGCCAATACAGGCGGATTTCAAGAGGCGGTAGCGGGCCTGCAAACCGAGTGGGGAAGACTGGTTTCGAATCGAGTCTACGCGTTTCGGTACGGAAAAGTAGTTCCCTATGTAGCGAGAACGATCGTCGACTCAATAAGAGGGCGCAAGTCGGGCCGGCCCGCCATTAGGGGATTCCTTGATATGAGTCCCCTGCGATCCTTCTTGAAGGAATGTGTCGACCTTTCCGGCATCGATAGGAACCTTGCCAACGGCAAACTAATCGCGGCCGCGTTGAGCGCGACATCCTACTCGCAGCGCGCGACTGTGACATTTGTACAGGGGTCCTCGGAAATAGAGATGTGGAGGAGGACACGCCGTTACTCGGTGAGGGGTAAACTGTCGTTGGATCACGTGATGGCGTCTGTCGCTATCCCCTTGATCTTCGAGGCTGTTTGCCTCGACGACGCGTACTACGGTGATGGGAGCATACGGCAAACCGCACCGTTGGCGCCATCGATTCACCTCGGTGCGGAGAAGATCATAGCGATCAGTATGCGACGGCAGGGCCCGCCCAGCGCACCGGCGGTTTGTGATCTCGACTATCCCTCGGCGGCGGAACTTCTCGGTGTGATCTTCAATTCCGTTTTTATCGACGCTCTCGACGCCGACGCCGAGCGGCTGGATCGCATCAACGGGGTGCTGCAGGCAATACCTGATGGTACGAGTCTGAAAGAGTCGCTCCGTCCAATTAAACTGCTGCTGATCAGGCCGTCGCAGGATCTCGGTGAAATGGCGCGGGGAGTGAGCTTTGCGATCTCTCCGCAGCTAGCGTTTGCGGTAAGGGCTATGGGTGGGCGTCGGGATCGCGCGTCAGATTTTCTGAGTTATCTGATGTTCGACCCAGCGTACACAACACCGCTAATGGAACTGGGTTATCGGGACGCAATGGCGCAATCGGAGGAGATCGCTTCATTTATCGAAGCCTGACATCCGAATCCTAAGAACCCGCCAGTTCTCGCAGTACGAACGGCAGTATTCCACCGTGCTTGTAGTACTCTACTTCTATTGCCGTGTCGAGTCTTACCAGCACTTCAAATTCTCCGGCCCGATCACCAGACCGTGTGTGCACCGTTAGTCTGCCGCCCGGTGCCAGTCCTGAAGCAATTCCCCCGATCGAAAGCTCTTCCCGGCCGGTCAGGCCGAGATTCCCCGGCCCCTCCCCATCAAGGAACTGCAAAGGCAACACTCCCATCCCTATGAGATTGTTGCGGTGAATGCGCTCGTAGCTGCTGGCGATTACCGCTCGAACACCCAGCAAAGTCGTGCCCTTCGCGGCCCAGTCCCGTGAACTCCCGGTGCCGTACTCCTTGCCGGCGATCACGACGAGCGGAGTTCCTTCCTCGGCGTATCTGCTTGCAGCCTCGAACATACTCAGCACATCGCCGGTTGGGAGATGCTCGGTCCAGTTACCTTCGCGTCCTTCCACGAGCCGGTTCTTGATTCTGATATTGCCGAATGTGCCCCTTATCATCACATCGTGGTGTCCGCGCCGCGATCCAAAGGTGTTGAAGTGCACCGGTGTCACACCACGATTGATGAGCCAGCGGCCCGCAGGTCCGTCTTTAGGTATTGCTCCCGCCGGTGAAATGTGATCCGTAGTTATTGAGTCGCCCAGCAGAGCCAGCACGCGCGCTCCCTCGATATCGGTGAGCGGTTTCAAGTCAGCCGTGATATCGAGGAAGAAGGGTGGCTCGGCTATGTACGTGGACTCCGCATCCCAAGTAAACCTGCCACCCTCAGCTTCAGGTACCGGGAGACTCTGCCACTTCGCATCGCCCTCGAACACGGAGCCATACTCCTCCTCGAACAGTTGCGGAGTGAGCGCCTTCGCCACCGTGGACTTGATTTCGTCTGGAGCCGGCCAGATGTCCTTGAGGTAAACCTTGTGACCGGAGTCGTCGGTTCCTAGCGGTTCGGTTTCGAAGTCGATATCGATTCTTCCCGCGATAGCGTACGCGACCACCAACATCGGAGATGCCAGATAGTTTGCTCTTACATACGAATGAATCCGTGCTTCGAAGTTTCTGTTGCCAGAAAGCACCGCTACGGTAACGAGATCGTGTTCTTCGATTGCCTCGGCAATCGGTTCAGCTATCGGTCCGCTGTTACCTATGCAGGTTGTACATCCGTATCCAACCAGATGAAATCCCAGACCTTCCAGACTCTTCATGAGATCGGCGGCTTTGAGATACTGAATGACCACCCGAGAACCGGGTGCCAGGCTGGTTTTCACCCAGGGCCTGCGCCGGAGACCCCTGGCTAGAGCGTTTCTCGCGACGAGTCCAGCGCCCACCATGACGGACGGATTCGACGTATTAGTGCAACTGGTAATCGCCGCAAGAATGACTGAACCATCCGTTAGTTGAAACGTGCTACCGTCGTTCTCCACTTCAGTTGTGAGAGCAGTGGTTGTCTGCGCTGCGCCTCCGGGAGACATGCCTCCTTCGTCAGACCACCGTGCCCCATCCGACTCCGCAACGACTCTACGCGAACCACTTGGTATGAGGTTTGGGAGGACTTGCTTGAATGAATCTCTGAGTTCGCTCAGGGGAACACGGTCCTGAGGACGCCGCGGTCCGGCGAGCGACGGGGTCACGGTGCTCAAGTCTAGTTCAACTATGTCTGTGTAGTCTGGATCAGGTGAGTTCTGAGTATGGAACAGTGCCTGTTCCTTGCAGTAGATCTCGACTCTTTCGACAACGTCGACCGGTCGAGCCGTCCGCTTCAGATAGCCCAGCGTCTCATCGTCTACCGGGAAAAAGCCCATAGTCGCGCCGTACTCTGGGGCCATGTTCGCGATGGTGGCCCGATCAGCCAGGCCGAGGTTCGCGATCCCCGGTCCAAAAAACTCGACAAACTTTCCCACCACGCCCTTTTTCCGCAGCATCTCGACAACGCGGAGTACCAGATCGGTAGCTGTGGATCCGATCGGGAGTTCGCCGGTAAGCTTCATACCGATCACTTCCGGAAGCTGCATAAAGTAGGGCTGGCCCAGCATGACCGCCTCGGCCTCGATACCTCCAACACCCCATCCCATTACACCGAGTCCGTTTATCATCGTAGTGTGGGAGTCCGTACCCACCAAAGTATCCGGGAAGGCGACCGGCTGGTCGTCGCTATCGACAAGACGGACAACCGTGGCGAGATACTCCAGGTTCACCTGATGGACGATTCCGGTTCCCGGAGGCACAACTCTGAAGTTGGTAAACGCGTTCTGGGCCCATCTGAGCAGGGCGTAGCGTTCGGCGTTGCGCTCCA
>JACZUR010000258.1 GCA_022573095.1 Gemmatimonadota bacterium
AGATGGCGGTTGTGATCCCGATCACTTCTCCTTCAGTATTGAGAAGGGGTCCGCCCGAGTTACCCGGGTTTACCGCCGCGTCCGTCTGGATCACGTCGTCGATCTCGGTCCCATAATCGTCACCGCTTCGGAGCTTTCTGCCTAGCGCGCTGATGTAACCGGCGGTCAGGCTTTGGTCAAATCCAAAGGGGCTGCCGATGACAATCGCCTGTTCGCCAATCCGGACTCGGTCCGAGTCGCCCAGCCCAACGGGAGGAAGCGTTCGAGTTGCGACTCGAAGTAACGCGATATCCGTGGACGGGTCGCGGCCCAAGACTTCCGCCGGCAATTCGGTGCCGTCCTTCAGGGTCACGCTGAGAGATACTGCGTCTTGAATAACGTGGTTGTTAGTTAGGATGAGACCCCCCTCCTCTATGACAAAACCAGAGCCGCTCCCGCCGCCGCCCTCCGTGATCCGGATTTTGGTCTTTCCGCCCTTGGGGCTCACCATGACGTGCGTCAGGCGGCCGGAGCCCTCGAACGTGTTCTGAAAGCTCAGCGAGTTCCACGAGAGTGACTTGCCCAGCGTGGGGTTGATCCGTCCGACTTCCCCCATGGTCCCGCGGATGTCTTCCAGGATCGCCTCGAATTCCTCCTCCGGGACCTCGCACTCGATGACGCGCTCCAAGTCGATCTTTGAGGACGCACCGAGCAAGCCCTTTCCCAGCCGCGCCTCGGCCGGTCGGTCCACGGCGTGGGCGGCTTCCTTGATGCGCTCCGGCGGGATGCCGACCTCTGCACCGATTTGTTGCAGCCCACCGAGCGACAGCGCTCCGGTCTCTGTCCGATGGGTGACCTCAGCGTCGGCTGCGAGCTGTACGATCTCACGTACCTCGCGCTCGCCGTACTTGCGCTTGCTCCCAGGATGGCGCGCCAGCGCATGCACCAACTCGGTTGGCGTGGCGAATCGATCTTGCGCACGCATGGCCATGGCTTTGGTCAACGCCTGCTCTAAGACTACCGGCAGCCGCTCGAGCCGCTCTCGATGTGCCGGCGGGGCGTCTACAAACCGTCCGAGCCGGACCGCTTCGTCGGTGGGCCACAGACCCGGCGTCTCACCCGTGAGCATCTCGTACACGACGCAGGCCAGGCTGAACACGTCGGTGCGCGCGTCGAGCTGTGTGTTTCCCGCCGCCTGCTCGGGACTCATGTAGCCCGGCGTTCCCACGGCAAACCCCGTGCGCGTGATGTCGTCGCCGCCCGCCGTGCTGATGGCCTTGGCAATGCCGAAATCGGCGACTACCGCGTGACCCTCCGAGAGTAGGATGTTCTCTGGCTTGATGTCTCGGTGAATCACGCCGAAGCTGTGGGCATAGCTCAGCCCATCGGCCACCTCGCTCGCAATTTGCAGTGCGTCGTCAATGGGCAGTTGCTTCTCACGCTCCAACCGATCGCGTAGCGATTCGCCTTCGATGTAGGGCATGACGTAATACAAGAAGCCGTCAGCCTTGCCCGAGTCGAACAGCGGCAGGATATGCGGATGGTTGAGGTTGGCGGTGACCTCGATCTCTTTCAGGAACCGCTCGCCGCCCTAGCTTCCGAACACCAACTTCGATTGACTGATGGAGCGGGCGTACCGTGGCCGCTCCACGTCACCACATTCCTGGCAGCGATGTACGGCGCGTATTTTGGCGCTGGGTTGGGGATATTGATTCTGGCGTTTCTGATCATCATGATCCCGGACGACATCCAACACTCGAACGCTCTGAAGGGTATGCTTTCGCTCCTTATCAACGCCGTGGCTGTTGTCTATTTCGCCGCGTTCGGCCCTGTCGAGTGGGCGCCGGCGGCTGTCATGGCGGGAGGAGCGATAGCCGGCGGCTATCTCGGTGTCGGGCTGGCCAGGCGATTGGGTGCGGTCTGGCTTCGCCGGGTAGTGATCGCTTACGGGTTGACGGTGGCCGCGATTCTACTCGCTCGAATGGTCACTTGAGCAAGGGCGAATCTGTGTGAATCAGTCTTGAACACCATCAGGAATGCGTAGATACTGCAAAGGTACTAGTGCACCTGAATCGAGGAGAGAGATAGATGAAGTACAGGAGTATCGCGGACGGTAAACTGGAGGTCTCAACCGTCAGTTTCGGCGTCTGGACTGTTAGCACAACGTGGTGGGGTATCACCGACGACAAGGTCGGAATCGACCTTCTGCGTAGCGCCTATGACAAGGGCATAACCTTCTTCGACACTGCAGATACATACGGAAACGGTAAAGGCGAAACGATGCTTGCCGAAGCGCTTGGCGACGTTCGCGACAACATCGTCATCGGCACCAAGTTTGGGTACGACTTCGACTCGGGAGGGGAAAGGGAAGGGCACAAGGAGCTTCCGCAGGACTTCTCGCCGGCTTTCGTACGCCGGGCCTGCGAGGCCAGCCTGGAGCGACTTCACACCGACCATATCGATATCTATCAACTCCACAACCCGCGGCTTCCGACGATCCAGTCGGACGAGTTGTTCCAGACGCTTGAGGAGTTGAAATCCGAAGGGAAGATCCGCCACTACGCGGCTGCGATCGGGCCCGACATTGGGTGGGAAGAGGAAGGGATCGCGTCCATGCATCGCCCAGGCATCGTCACGGCGCAGATCATCTACAGCATCCTTGAGCAAGAGCCGGCCCGAACCTTTTTTCCCGTCGCGCAAGAAACCGGTACGGCTCTCCTGTCG
>JACZUR010000259.1 GCA_022573095.1 Gemmatimonadota bacterium
AACGAAACGCCTGCCAATACGCGAGAGCCCAGCCTGCGAGCAACAACGCCGCGGATATCGGCTATACCGCCGTCGGATATCACGCGGTCATCGACGGCGACCGCCTCGCCACGTATGGTTATCGTATCGCTCGCCGCGATATCAAACGTCCGCTCGAAAAACTGAGAAAACCCAACGGCGAACTGGAAATCTGAGGCTCCGACCGGTCCACCAACGACCGCGTCCGGAAAACGCGTGTCCCGCAAACCTCCGACCGAGGTCCCTGCAAAATCATAGCTTCGCATCGTCGTACGTGACGAAACCGAGACGTCGAGTCGGCCGAAAGCTACAACCGCGGCCGGGTTAAGTGCGGAAGATCGATCGAAGAGTCCCACACCCCCACCCAGCGCCCTACCTCTCGTACTCAGCTGCCGGCTCTGGAATCCGATCCCGGCGATGCTGAATATGGAGTTCTGCGCTCGTGCTCCCGACGCGACCGAACTCAACACCGCTGTGAGCACTAACGCGGTCCGGATCATAGCGACCCCAACCCGACGGAAGGTACATACGTCACCCTAAGCGCTGGCTTCAATGTAGCCGACTCTGACGAGAAAAATCTTGCTTCTGCAAAGGACGATCCCTCGGACCGTGACAAGAGCATAATCGTTCTCGTAAGATCGGGATCCAGATCCCACGAACGAACTATGGCTGTGACGTCGACGCGAATCGTATCAGCCGAGCCCACCGCCACCACCACCCCCCCGCGGCTCAGTGAATCCACATCCGTTTCGATTATTGGAGACTTACGTCCAAAATCGGCGAGCACCGGGCTACCGATGAGGATGAGGCTATCGCCCGGGGCACCCACAATGGGCTCCGAAGGAACAAGCTCGAGCGTAGCCAATATTATGTCCCCCAGTGCGAAGATTTCTTCCAGCCCCTCTATCCTCACGATAGCTCTCGCTGAAGGGACTCCCCCGACACTCAGTGTTCCCGGAGCGGTACCGGCACCACCGTCTTGAACCAGGGTTGTCAGGCTGGGCCGCCGGACATCCAACCTGTCTATCACCACTCCGGCCGAGTCGACCTTGAAGTACCTCGTAAGCGCCGCTCCCGAGCCGGCTCTTTGGGATGCGATGTTGATGAAGCTCGAATCTCCGACCGAGATCCGGACGCCGAGCGCGATTTCACCATCATCGGCGGCGAGGCTGGGAAAAGCAGTCGTCGGAAGCGTCACAACCAGAGAATCTGTTTCCTGGCCCTCCTCTACCGCTGTACTGGCTATCAGCGTGCTGTCCGCAAAATTCGGAGTGAGGTTTGCATAACTAACACTGGTATCCACGGAAACCGGCAAGCGGTGCAACGCCACCTGGACACCCCCGGATCCCACATTCCCACGAACCAGCGGCAGATTTACAGTGAACGAGTCAATTGCGAGTACCGCAGCGGTCGTGCTGTCACCGGGTATCGGCCTGACCCGGTCGGGGAACGGGATAAACTTGATCACGGCGCGGCTATCGAACGACAGACCTGGTCCAACAATCTGCACGGTGCTAGCACGGTGTGCCGCGACATAGCCCCGGAAGCTGCTGTCTCGCACCACACTTCCGTTGACTATCGAGTCGACAACCTCAAATTCCGCTTCCGGACAGAACTCGGGACACAATCCCGGCGCCGCGACAGACTCGACGCACGCGAGACTCGCGACGAGCGAAAGGCTAAGTAAGCCGCTGAGTCTTACCATGTATCTCGAAGGAGTCAACAATCGCCATTATGACTGCGTCGACCGGTCTATCCTTAGTAATGTCGGTTTGGCGCGCTGAAGATCCGCTCGCGTAGAGAACCACATCATCGGCACCTGCACCCACGGCATCGACGGCAATGACGTATCCCCCGTCAGGCTCGAGTTCGGGCGTGAGACCTACAACAACAAGAAGCTTGGTACCTTCAAGCGACGGATCCTTGCGGGTCGCCACTACCGTACCGCGAACTTTACCCATCTTCATTGTTACTCTATCCTTTACTCTCAAGATCTCGTGGGCCAAAACTATCCGGCAGAAGTTCGCTGATTTTCCATTTACGCGACCCGCCCGGCCCAACAGCTAAGATAGCTATTTCGGAGCCAAACTCAGCGAGCACCTGCCGACACGCGCCACAGGGCGCCGCGGGCGGGACCGAATTGGTTACAACCACGACACTCTTGATGTCACGAGCTCCGGCACTCACGGCAGCGCCCACCGCCACTCGCTCCGCGCAAATAGTCAAGCCTAAAGAGGCGTTCTCCACGTTGCATCCGGCGAACACCCGGCCGTCCGATGTTTCCACCGCCGCTCCCACGGGATACTTACTGTAGGGGGCGTACGCGTTCCGTTGCGCCTCTGTAGCAGCTGCGATCAAGCGATCCGACATCACAGTATGTCCTTCAGAAACGAACGGCCCACGCCCGGCTCCAATCCAAAGTAATCGGCGATTGTCGCACCGATGTCGGCAAATGTCTCGCGCAACCCCAGGTTCACCGCCCTAACCGCAGGCCCCACCGTCAGGATCGGAACGCATTCTCGCGAATGATCCGTAGAATCGGTTGTCGGATCGTTTCCGTGGTCGGCAGTGAGGATCATAATGTCATCGTCTCGCAGCAGTTCAACCAGTTTGGGAAGCTCGACATCGAGTTCCCGAAGCCCATCGTAGAACCCCTGGATGTCGTTCCTGTG
>JACZUR010000055.1 GCA_022573095.1 Gemmatimonadota bacterium
CCCTCCCTTGGTTTCATCGTCTTAGCGGAAAACGCGGGTACCCCCGTTCTCGGCCCCTCTAGCACTTCCACCCATCCTGGGGTCCCACTGCTCGACTCGACAAAATTCTCAACTGAGGTTCCGCCCCCGCAAGTGCATTCTTGGGACATCGATATACATATTTGGGACATTTGGGGGTTTGGAGTGAGGTGGAAGGGGGACCAACTCCACTCTACTAAATTCCGCGCGCTGATCCCTCCGCCGAATCTTCTTTCGCAGGCGTTCTGACATAGTAACTCAGGAACAGGAACATTCTCCCGAATTCTAGGAACAGCAGAATACGCCAGATGGCAGCGACCTGTGCAAGGTCGATGACGAAAAGCTTGGCGGCGGTGGCAAACAACGTCCAGAGTCCGATCGTTCTGATTCCGTCAGTTTGCGCCGCACTCCCAGCGGCAGCAGCGCGACCGCTTAAACACCCCAGCTGATACTGACATACGCCGCGCCGGCTCCCAGACCGGTCAGTTTGCGCCACAGCCATCCCAGAAGGGCGAGGTGAGTAATCAACCGGTACGCATTGAAAGCACTTCACGAGGTCGTGACCAGAGCTCTCTTGGGCCGCGAGCACGGCAGACATGGTAGGGTAAAAACTTGACCGGCCTAGACCGTACAAGTCCATTCGAAACAGAGAGCACGATTAATAGCCCTCTCGGTCTTGCGATGGAGTCGGCGCACGACGGTCCCTCTGGAGCACGGTGGAACCACCGGGTCTCATGAGCCCCTCAACAAGTCTAAGAGTATGTTCGAGCACGAGATTAATTGCGACGCCAGACGCCAGCGCTACCAGCGCTACAGCAATGGTGCTTGAAGCGGCCTCGATCTTAACTTGCATTTGATAGATTATTACGGCGCCGAGCGGCGCGAAGAGAATGAAGAACTGATGATTGATGATCTCTTGAACTCGCGATCGTACCTCTAGGCGAGCTTGCTCCTCTATTGGTTTCTTCGCCTGCTTAACGATTAGGGAAATGGTGAACAGGACCGACCCGACAACGGTTAGTAGAATGACCCATAAGGGAGCACCAAGCCCTCTGTCGAGCTCGTTCTCTTGAGCCAGACTAGGTGGAGACGTGAGAGAGAACACCCATTCGTCGCCTGTGTTCTCGACGTAACTCGCCTGATAAATGTTTGCGAATCCGAGTGATAGTACATCCGCGTTAGATTCGGTCGCATTGACCATCCGTAAGCCAAGTGCAATATAGCCGATCATAGTAAACGCGAAGATGAGCGACAGAAACACGGAGACATACCACTTACGAAGGGCCAATGTTGAGTTCTCCATTGGAACATCCCACAGCGCTATCCCAATGCTGATTAGAAACATTAGTGGTACGACAAGCACTGCTGTGATGGAAAGTGGAACCCATCGTTTCTGTCGCGTAGGATCGAGTATCAGAACGGAACTCCCTTCGATCACGCCAGATGTGTCACGCGGTGCAGACGCGAAGATCTCCACCTCCATGCGTTCCTTCGTCCGATTGTAGCCAAGCGACATCGGTACGTTTGGTATCAGGAAAGCTCCCAATGCATCGCTAGCTTCAGATAGCGAGGCGTCTGCTTGCCCGTTCTCGGAGGTGGCTATTGCGTACACCGATGCATTAGCCACAGGCTGGCCTGAGTGAATTATTCGGCCTTGTATTGTCCAGCTGGTGTCGCCCACGGCGTGCGCGGATGCGATAACCTGTAGCTCGCCGCGTCGGGCTGCATCTCTGTCCGCTTCGACACCGGCACAAGCTGTCATCGTGATGGCGAGGAGCGCAATAAGATGGGAAGGTCGAGTGTAGTTGGTGCTATCTGTAGACATGGACATCTGAACCCTTATCTGCAAAAGTTTCGTCAATACTAGCGCTTGGCTGATTAGCCAAAAGAAAGGATCAAAGATTGGCCACCGTCCAGGATGTTAGTATGCAGTCAGGTACAGTGACTCGCTAGTCCGCTCAGCCACTCGGATAGTATAAAGCGCATACTCCCCCTAGGCGGGTGGTGGGTCCAATTTCAATGGGAAACTGGCGAGAATGAGAATGGGGGTGACAAAGAGACTGTCTTCTGGCGACTCGAACCCCGAGATGTAGCTTCGGGGCATGCTTACTGATCTCTGGGAGTATATCAGAGCCCTCTTTCGCCACTGGCAGGACTTTGTGTGACGGGCTCGGCCGTGGGCTTAGGAATAGCGGTTCTGACATGAATGGGGATTGAGTTTCCGCACCGCTCTTGGGGGATTGTTTTCCTCGGCGGAGTCCGGACCCAGAAATCTCACGCCACATCGGACAGTTGATCCTCCGCAAGGTCGATGACGAAAAGCTTGGCAACGGTGGCAAACAGCGTCCAGAGCCCGATCTTCCTGACTCCGTCGAGTTTGAGACTAGGTATGCAGTCCGGTTTCGCGTTGGCGCTCATAAATCCCCGAGTACCAACGGCGTCTTCTTACGGCAAACCTATCGTTTCCAGCGAGATCTGATAGATGTCTCCCGGCGGACGCACGCCTTCCGGAACTGCGGGCATGATCCCGGGTCGCTCGGACGTAAAGAACAGATACCGTCCGTCCGGACTCCAGCCCGGGGCGAAGTCGGTGAAAAAAGAGTTGACGTTGCCCCCGTTGCCCGCGTTGCCCCCGATGAGTTGGGCCGGACTCCACTCATCCCCGGTACGGCGAGTTACATACAGGTCCGAACCGCCCGGTCCACCCTCGCGCTCGGCGGCAAACACCAGCAACATTCCGTCCGGACTGATGAGCGGGTTCCCTGTGCCACCCACTTCGTTGAGATCGAAGGGAACGCGCACCACGCCCGCACCAGGATCACCGATCGTCGCCCGGTAGATACGTGATTCCCCATCTCGATCTGAAGCGAAGTAGATAGAACCGTCGCGGGTGAGCGACACGAATACTTCGGTAGACTCGGTGTTGAAGGGCTCGCCCAACAACGTCGGTTCACTCCAACCCTGATTGCGAACCTCCACGAACCATGTATTGAAGTCAGTCTCTGCGTCATCTTCGCCAGTGGGCCGGTTGGAACTGAAGTAGACTCGGTCGCCCTCGGGAGTCACAAAGGCGTCTACGTCGAAGTATTCACCTGAAAACGTCACTGGTTCGGAGGGAGACCAGGCCGAATCCCGGTAACGTGAGTACATAATCGTCACGCTGCTACGATCGGGCGCGGCAACATTGAAATAGACGGTCTCCCCGTCGGGTGAGAACGACGTGGCGAATTCAGGCAATTCCGTGGATACGGTGCCGGCGGCGAACAACTGCGCCGCGGTAAGTACGCCCTCGTCGTAGGGGTGTGCGCGGGCCGACAGCGACGACTCCTCTGCACATGCGATCGGAGTCAGTAGCAAGGCCATTTGAACAGCGAGGTCGCGATGTCGTGTCATGAAAGTTTCCTTACGAATCGGATACGTGATCGACGAGCGCTTACGCGTGAGTCAGGCTTGCCCTTCTTAATAACGTATACAATCCGACCCTTCAGGATACGTTGAAGTTCCACCACGAATCGGTCCAGTCGGTTGAGATCTTGGTGTTGAACTTTTGAAGGCTACATCGCTTTCTATGAGCCGATTCAGATTCGATTCGTGGTCAGTGTACCGAAGTCAGATCACACCACGGCATGAATGAACAGAAAGTGTCCAGGGAAGAATGAGTGGAAGCGATCGATGGCTTCCTCAAGCCGTTCTACGTCCGTCTCTGAGACCTCCGAACCTTCGCTCTCGGCTCCTGAACTCGGAGACGGCTTGCGCGAGTTCGTTAGCCGTGAACTCGGGCCAATAGGTCTCCGTGAAGTAAAATTCGCTGTATGCCAGTTCCCAGAGCAGGAAATCCGACAGGCGCTTCTCGCCCGCAGTGCGTATCAGCAGATCCGGATCCGGTATCCCGTCTGCAATCGCTTCGCTAAGAGTCTCCGGTGTTATATGCGCCTGTTTCAGGTCCCCGGCTTGGACTCTATTGACCGCAGCTTGCAGTGCCTGTGTGATCGCGAACCGCGCGCTGTAGTCTATCGCCAGTCTCAGGTGGAGGCGTTGTCTGCTGGGAAGGGTTTGTTCTGTCAGTTCCAGTTCCCTTAGAGCGGACTCCGGAATCCTGTCGCGTCTGCCGATAGCGGTCAGACGCACGCCTTGTCCAGCAAGCTCCGCGCGCTCGCTCCTGCAGTAGTCGCGCATCAGCCAGAACAGTCTCCCCACCTCGGTGGCTGGCCGTCTCCAATTGTCCGATGAGAATGCGTAGAGCGTGAGCGTATTGATTCCAAGATCGGGGGCGGCCCGCACGACCCGCCTGACCGTTTCCACCCCTTCCCAATGGCCGCGCCAGCGGGGTTTGCCGTGTTTTCTGGCCCATCTTCCGTTGCCGTCCATTATGATTGCCACGTGAAGGCCCGAGGTTTGGTTAATCATTTCCCGAGCGCCCTTCTGGCCGTACCGAGAATGTCTTCCATCTGGGCTAGATAGGATTCGAGAGCTTTGCGCCCTTGTGGGGTCAGGCGGTAGTCGGTCTTGGGTTTTCTGTCTTCAAAGGCCTTGGATACCTTTAAGTATCCTGCCTCTTCAAGTTTCCTGGCGTGAACGCTCAGGTTGCCGTCGGAAGTCTTCAGAATGTCCTTCAGTTCGGCGAACGTAAGGCTGTCGCTCGCGGCGAGAGCCGAGACTATCCCGAGCCTGATACGCTCGTGAATTACGCGATCGAGGTCATCTATAGCGGGTTTAGCCACCATGCTGCCGTATGACGTGAATACCTGCCGCTACATGCAGACCACCGAACGAGGCGGCCATGAGGATGAGTTCGCTACCGGACCAGAAGAGGGTCACGGCCCCCAGAGCGAGAAAGATTAGGCCCATCCATCTAAACGTTCGCAGCGAGTAGGTGCCGCCGGCTGCCACACCGGCGCCATAGAGAGACAACCACGTTCCCGGAAGAAGTGATGCGGCGTCGTTGGCCCATAGAGCACCGGTCAGGATGGTTCCGGCCAGCAGTGTCGGCACCATTACCCAGACCATCTTTCTGAAGGAGCCCGACCAGAGAGGTACCTCGAGCTTTCTTGCCTTGCTGGCTGTAGTGGTGGCAGAGGCTATTATGGCCACCACGGCGGCCGGAACCCAGATGTCGAGATCGGCTATCGACCCCCTGTTCCAGGAGAGGCCGGCAGCGACCAGCCCTACCACTCCGACTGCCACGAGACCCCAGCCCGATACGGCCGTAAAGGATGTCGCGGATTCCATGGTGTCCCGTATGAATTCGAGGGTGTCTCTGGCTTCCCGTTCGTCTTTGCGTGTTGGAATAGTCACCAATCCTCCCCTGACTGTTGGATGCAAAGCACTTTGTAGAATAAAGTAGCGTTCCAGGTGATGTAATTGCAAGGCTTTCGTAGCAGATTAGAGGAAACAATCCGGGGGTGGGAAGCGTAATGAACAGCAGGAGGTAACATGCTAGAGCTAATAGGATTAGGTATCACTGGGGTGACCGCCTTTTATGGCTACATCAAGTCGCGAAAGTTTGTGCGGTCGAGGCTAAGGTTTGTCGATGCGGCCCACGTGCCGAGCGCACCGATTCTAGCGGGAGGGGCGGTGGCTCTACTCAGCGCTCCGCTGACGCTGCTTCCCCTGATCGGATTCTGGCTACCGCTCTCACTCGGTGTTGCGGTAGGACTGGGCGTGGCCCACGGCTCGCGCGACGTCAAGCGGCTCACCCCCTAGAGTCCTGCCGAGTGGACTACGCCGTTTTCGTTCTTGCTCGGGCACCTGAGGGTTTCAAAAGTGTTAACATATTGAATATGAAACCAAACGCAGGTTTGCAGCGTCTAACTCTGGAGTCAGGCGGCCCCACCGGGAGGGTTGGGGTCACCAATGCGAGTCGTCTGGAGACCTGATGGACATCCCTCGTAAGAAGAAGAAAAGTCCCAAGAAATATGTGCTAGGCGGAGTGGTGCTGGCCGCGGCGGTTGGTGCTACCTTCGGCCTGTCCCGGCTGTCTCCGGCCGCTCCCTCGGTTGATCGAGCCACCCTTTTTCGCGATGTGGTTAGGCGGGGGACTCTGATCCGCAAAGTGCGCGGACCGGGCACATTAGTCCCGGAGGAAATCCGCTGGATTTCTGCTCTTACGGCGGGGCGGGTTGACCGCAAACTAGTTGAACCCGGCACGGTTGTGGAAGCCGCAACCGTCTTGCTCGAGTTGAGCAATCCGGATGTCGAACTCGAACTACTAAACGCGGATCGGCAGGTAGCTCAGGCCGAGAACACATTGGCTCAGCTCGAGACCGACTTGGAAAGCCAGCGCCTGCAATTGGAGGCTAGTATCGCCACGACCCGTGCCCAATTCCTGCAGGCCCAGAGAAATCTTAGGGCCGCGGAACAGCTGGCTCTCGAGGATCTGGCCTCCGAGGAAGAGATCAACGCAGCACGCGAGAGTGTTGAGGAAACTGAGACCAGACTGAGTACGGAGCGCCGCAGGCTCGAAAACCTCGCCAACTCGATTCCGAACCGCATAAACGCCCAGAACGCGGAGGTCACCAGGCTCCGTGCCATCGCCTCGTTCCAAAGGGGGCGTAGGGCTTCGATGTTGGTCAGAGCGGGCGTGGACGGCGTGCTGCAGGAGCTCTCGCTTGAGGAAGGGCAGTGGGTTCAGTCGGGAACTCTGCTGGCCAAGGTCGTGCAGCCGGGCCGGCTCAAGGCTGTTTTGAGAATTCCTGAGACTCAGGCCAGAGACATTGTCGTGGGTCAGCTGGCGATCATAGACACGCGAAACGATACGATCATTGGGCGCGTAGTGCGTATCGACCCGGCGGCCACCCAGGCTACGGTAGGTGTCGATGTTTCGTTGCCCGACTCCCTGCCGCGCAGTGCCCGGCCGGATCTGACGGTGGAGGGCATGATTGAGATCGAGCGGTTGGTCGACGTCATGTACACTGGACGGCCCGCGTTTGGGCAGGCGAATAGTATGGTTGGCCTGTTCAAGGTGCTGCCAAACATCTCCGAGGCAATTCGGACAACGGTGAGGCTAGGAAGTTCTTCAGTCAGCGAGATACAGATTATCAGCGGCCTGGAGGTTGGCGACACGGTGATTCTTTCGGACATGTCGGCCTGGGATGCGGTCGACAGAGTGCGGCTGAGATAGGTTAATGAACCAGCTCGCGTGAGTTGGTTAGAATAAGAAACTCTAAATACTGCTCGGAGTGGCTGATAATGGGAGACAATCAAACCTTGATCGAACTGAACGGAATCAAAAAGGTGTTCTACACCGACGAGGTGGAGACCCATGCGCTTGAAGAGATCGACTTAAAGATCGGTAAGGGCGAGTACGTTTCGCTTGTAGGTCCTTCGGGGTGCGGTAAGACCACTTTGCTGTCGATAATGGGTCTGCTGGACACGCCGAGCGACGGCGAGTACGCGCTCGACGGTACGCCTGTGGAGGATCTTTCCCTTTCCGACCGTGCTCACATCCGCAATCGGAACATCGGTTTCATCTTTCAGGCGTTCAATCTCATCGGCGATCTAACCGTCTACGAAAACGTCGAGCTCCCGCTCACGTATCGGGGCACGCCGAGCGACGAACGTAGGAAGCGTGTGCACGACGCGCTCGAGAGGGTTGGCATGGCGCACCGCATGAAGCACTTTCCCTCTCAGCTCTCTGGTGGTCAGCAGCAGCGCGTTGCGGTCGCTAGGGCGGTGGCGGGGGATCCACTTATCCTGCTGGCCGACGAGCCGACCGGAAACCTCGACTCGACGAATGGCGAAGCGGTGATGGATCTACTGCGTGAGTTGCATCAGGAAGGATCTACTATCTGTATGGTCACCCATGATCCGAGGTACGCTACTTATTCGGAGAGAGCTATCCATCTCTTCGATGGGAAGGTTGTTGAAGAAGCGGCCTAACTCTCTGCTGCAAGCTTAGGCGCTGTCGAGCACCGTGCGGCAGCGCCTAAAAACTCCGTACCACATCTCTCTCGTCAATCTCCCCGTGTTCGTATTCTGCCTCGACGGGTGATACGAGCAGATCATGAGTTTCCCGTCCGGCAGGAGTGATTCGGCTCCGTGGGAAAATTTAGGCCTATCGCTCGCACTGAGTTGGTCCCACCAGCCCGATGCTTTGAGCCACCGCTGGTACGCTATTCTGCCCAGGACCAGCACAACCTTCACATTGGCCAGTAACGTGGTCTCAGCCGCAAGGTAGGGGCGGCAGTTGTCGAGTTCAGCTGAGCTGGGCTTGTTCTGCGGTGGGGCGCAGCGGGCGGCGGCGGTGATAAAGCAGTCTTTGAGCGAAAGGCCGTCGTTGCGGTGCCGCGACTGGGGTTGATTCGCGAACCCAAATCGGTGCAGTGCTTCGTAGAGCCAGTCGCCGCTCGAGTCTCCGGTGAACATGCGGCCGGTTCGATTTGCACCGTGTGCCGCCGGAGCGAGGCCGACTATCATCAGGCGCGCATTGTGGTCACCGAACGCGGGTACCGGCTTTCCCCAGTAGACTTCCTCGCTAAACTGGGGCTTCTTCTTGCCGGCAATGCTCCTGCAATGGGCGACAAGCCGCGGGCACAGTGTGCAGAGCGGCACCGCCCTTGCTAGAGAGCCAAGCGATTCGTAGCGGTTAGATGTCGAGATTCTTTACGAACTTCGCGTTACTTTCGATGAACTTCTTGCGCGGCTCCACTTCGTCGCCCATGAGTTTCTCGAAGAGTCCCGAAGTTTCCACTTCGTCCTCCATCTCGACACGAAGGATAGTTCTCCTATCGGGATCCATGGTGGTACTCCACAGCTGTTCCGGGTTCATCTCGCCGAGTCCCTTGTAGCGCTGAATCGCGATCGTACCTTTACCGCCGCCGTTGGTCAGACGTTTCACGTAATCATCGCGTTCGGCATCGTCGTACGCGTAGTGCTCAGTTTTTCCTTTGGCGATGCGGAAGAGAGGTGGCTGCGCGATGTAGATATAACCGGCTTCTATGAGGGGCCGCATCTGGTTGTAGAAGAACGTCAGCAACAGCGTGCGGATGTGGGCTCCGTCCACGTCGGCATCGGTCATGATTATGATCTTGTGATATCGTGCGTCGTCCAGCTTGAAGTCGTCCTCACCGACGCCCGTACCGAGCGCGGTGATGATCGTCCGGATCTCCTCATTAGAGAGAATTTTGTCGATCCGTGCTTTCTGCACGTTGAGAATCTTGCCGCGTAAAGGCAGTATCGCCTGGAATGAGCGATCGCGTCCTTGCTTTGCGGAACCGCCGGCGCTGTCGCCCTCAACCAGGTAGATTTCGCACATAGAGGGATCGCGCAAAGAACAGTCAGCGAGTTTTCCCGGAAGCATCCCGCCTTCCAAGGCGTTCTTGCGACGTACCAACTCTTTAGCCTTGCGAGCCGCTTCCCGGGCGCTGGCGGCGCTCAGCGCCTTTTCAATTATCGCCTTTGCCGCGGAAGGGGTTTCCATGAGGTAGTTGCGCAGATGTTCGTACACGACTGTTTTGACGATGCCTTCCACCTCAGAGTTTCCGAGCTTCGTTTTTGTCTGTCCTTCGAACTGAGGCTCCTTGACCTTGATATGCATGACGGCCGTTATACCCTCGCGCACATCGTCGCCGCTCAGGTTGAACGAAACTTTCTTGAGCAGTCCTTTGGCCTTCGCTACCTCGTTGATCACGCGCGTCACAGCTGACTTGAAGCCCGTGAGGTGCGTGCCCCCCTCGTGCGTATTGATGTTATTTACAAACGAGAAAGTATTTTCTGAATAACCCTCGTCGTACTGGATCGCGATATCGATTTCGACTTCGTCTTTGGTAGTGAAGAAGTGGATCGGCTCAGGGTGTATCGGCTTGCGGTTACCTAGCAGATATTGAACAAACTCGGTCAGACCGTGCTTGTAATCGAAAGTCTCCTCGTGATGTTCGCCGTTGCGTTCATCCTTAATGATCAGTGTTACGCCTGAGTTCAGGAACGCCAGTTCGCGCAGGCGGTTTGCTATTGTATCGTAGTCAAATCTCGTTTCGGTAAAGATTTGGCGGTCGGGGAGAAACGTTACCTTTGTTCCCGTCTTCTTGGTTTTGCCGACAACTTCGAGCGGCTGCGTGGTCTCGCCGCGCTCGAATGCCATATGGTGTTCGCTCCCGTCTCTTTGCACCCAGACATCGAGTCTCTCGGACAATGCGGTGACCACCGACACGCCGACGCCGTGAAGTCCGCCCGACACCTTATAAACACTCTTGTCGAACTTACCGCCGGCATGAAGCATCGTCATCGCGACTTCGAGTGCGGGTTTCTTTTCCGTTTTGTGGAGATCAACGGGGATTCCGCGACCGTCGTCGACGACCGTCACCGAGCCATTATCGTGCAGTGTTACCTCTATCTTGGAGCAAACCCCCGCTAGGGCTTCGTCGATCGAGTTGTCT